>NZ_JAFCAC010000018.1:13537-84033 GCF_018588165.1 Thermoanaerobacter sp. CM-CNRG TB177 | reverse complement strand
CGCTACTTTTTTATGAGATGTTTTTTATCCACCCCAACATTTATTATAGAACCATACTTAAAAAATAAGACATAAACAAAAACACCTCCATTTTTTAGGAGGCTATGTTCGCTGAAAAAAATACCGCGAAATGCGGTATTTTTGAGCCGCATTCCCTACGGAGGCATTACCCTCATCAGGTTCTAAGGGTTTGGCATCAATGCCATCTCAGCCATTAAGGCTCCCCCAGCGGACATAACCACCTATTTTGTTTTCACCTTTAATTTATCATTTTCTGTAATCTGTGTCAAGAATAATTATCAAGTGCGGATAACCAAACTTTGTAGGTTGCTTATGTTTTGCACACACATCAAATGGTATTAACTTGCCATCTCCTCTTCTTTTTCAAACTGGCTGTTATAAAGGTTCGCATAGAAACCACCTTTTTTAAGAAGCTCTTCGTGTGTACCTTGCTCTACAATATCTCCATGGTCCATGACAAGGATCAAGTCAGCATCTCGTATTGTAGAAAGCCTATGAGCAATTATAAAGCTTGTGCGTCCTTTCATAAGGTAATCCATAGCTTTTTGTATTTGTACTTCTGTAAGTGTATCTATAGAGCTTGTAGCCTCATCGAGTATGAGAATTTTTGGATCTTTCAAAATAGCTCTTGCTATGGTTAGTAACTGCTTTTGCCCTTGAGAAATATTTGTGGTCTCTTCATTTAATACCATGTTATAGCCACCCGGCAAAGTCTTTACAAAATGATCCACATAAGCTGCCTTAGCAGCCTTTATAACTTCCTCATCAGTAGCATCAAGACGACCATATCTTATATTGTCCATAATAGTACCATTGTAAAGCCATGTATCTTGAAGTACCATGCCAAAAAGTGAACGCAAATCTTCCCTCGTAAAATCTCTTATATCATGACCATCAATTAAAATAGCTCCTTCATTCACATCGTAAAAGCGCATTAAAAGTTTCACTATAGTAGTCTTTCCTGCTCCAGTAGGACCAACAATTGCAACTTTTTGTCCTGCTTTAATAGAAGCAGAAAAGTTATTTATTACCATTTTATCAGATCTATATCCAAAACGAACATTTTTAAACTCCACATTCCCTTTTATATCTTCAATTTTTACAGGCTGTGGATTATCTGGAACTTCTTCTACCTCCTCCAAAAATTCAAATACTCTTTCTGCGCAAGCAGCAGTTTGTTGCAGTATATTAGAAATATTTGCAATCTGAGCAATAGGTTGTGTAAAAGAGCGGATATACTGTATAAACGCCTGAATATCCCCTACTTCTATTGCATTTTTTATAACCAACCAACTACCCAAAACTGTAACTGCCACATAGCCCAAGTTTCCTATTACATTCATAAGAGGCATCATAATACCTGTCAAAAACTGTGATTTCCAAGCCGCTCCGTACAAAGTGTTATTTAATACATCAAACTTTTCAATGCTCTTTTTTTCTCCATTAAAAGCCTTTACTATATTATGACCTCCATACATTTCCTCTACATGACCATTTACATGTCCTAAATAATCCTGCTGCTCTCTAAAATACCTTTGTGAATGTTTGACAATAAAGGTAATTACCAAAGAAGACAAAGGAATTATCAAAATCGCTACTAAAGTCATGAGCCAGTTTATGGTAAACATCATAATCAAAACGCCTACTACTGTCGTCACAGAAGTAATTATCTGAGTTAAACTTTGATTAAGAGTCTGAGTAATTGTATCCACGTCATTTGTAATACGAGACAGTATCTCTCCTTGATTTGTGCTCTCAAAATACTTAAGAGGCAACCTATTAATTTTTTCTGAAATTTCTTTTCTAAACCTGTAGGTAACTTTCATTGCAACCCCAGACATTATCCATCCTTGCAAATACCCAAATAAGGCACTTAAACCGTATAAACCTATGAGAATTAAAATTATCTTTCCTACATATTCAAAATCTATTCCAGTGCCTTTCCCCGTTATCTTATCCATTACACCTTCAAAAATTTTGGTTATGGCTTTACTGAGTATTTTAGGACCCGCAATGGAGAAGGAAGCACTAAGCGCTGCTAATATAAATACACTTATTATAGAAAATTTATAAACTGATAAATATTTTATCAACTTTTTCATTGTACCTTTAAAATCTCGCGCTTTTTCTCCACCGCGAACCATGCCATGGGGGCCACCTCCCATTCCTGGCCCGCGAAGTCTGGGCATATGTTTGGGGTCTATTCTTTTATTTTCACTCACGCCAATTCCCCCTCCGACAGCTGTGATAAAGCTATTTGTCTGTAAGTTTGGCAGTTTTTAAGTAGTTCTTTGTGTTTCCCTATGCCCACAATTTTCCCTTCTTCAAGCACTATTATTTGATCTGCATGTAAAAGAGTTGACACCCTTTGTGATACAATTATAACAGTGCTTGATTTTAATCTTTCTCTCAAGGCTTTTCTTAAAGCTGACTCTGTTTTAAAATCAAGAGCCGAAAAACTTTCATCAAAAATATATATTTCAGGCTTTTTAACAAGAGCCCGGGCAATAGAAAGCCTCTGCTTTTGTCCTCCTGATACATTGGTTCCTCCCTGTGCAATTTCTGAATCAAACTTTTTGCTCTTTTCATTTATAAATTCCATTGCTTGTGCAATTTCTGCTGCTTCTTTTATTTCCTCGTCAGTAGCCTGGTCATTTCCGTATTTTAAATTCGATTTAATTGTACCACTGAAAAGCCAACTTTTTTGAGGTACATATCCTATTCTGCTTCGCAAGTCCTCCTGCCTTACTTCTTTCACATCTACCCCATCCACTAAAACTTGTCCTTCCGTGGCATCATAAAATCTCAAAATTAAATTGACTAAAGTGCTCTTCCCTGAACCTGTCCTACCTATTATTCCTACTGTCTGCCCTGGTAAAACCTTGAAGTTTATATCCTTTAAAGCGTACTCTTCTGCGCCAGGATATTTAAAAGATACATTTTTAAATTCTATACTTCCAGCCATATTTTCATTAAATTGTTTTGGATTTTGTGGGTCTTTTATAGAAGGCTCTGTAGCCAAAACCTCAGCGATACGCTCTGCCGACACAGATGCTCTTGGAATCATTATAAAAAGCATTGAAAACATCAAAAATGCAAAGATAATTTGTATAGCATATTGCATAAATGCCATCATGTCTCCCACTTGCATGCCGGAATTTTGTATTTGGTGAGCTCCCACCCACACTATTAAAAGAGTAACTCCATTCATCACAAGCATCATAGATGGAAACATAACAGCCATGGCACGATTTACAAAAAGTCCTACTTTTGTAATATCTTGATTAGCTTTGTCAAAACGTTCTTCTTCAAATTTCTGATTATTAAAAGCCCTTACCACCATTATTCCTGACAAGTTTTCACGAGTAACTAAATTTAATCTATCAATCAATTTTTGCATTAACAAAAACTTGGGCATCGCAATGGAGTATAACACTGATATTATGCCTAAAAGTACTATTACTGCTAAAGCTATAATCCAAGACATCGAAACACTTTTGCTAAGAGCTCTAAATACTCCGCCTATACCCATTATAGGCGCATAAAAGACCATTCTTATCATAATTACAAGAAGCATTTGTATTTGTGTAATGTCATTTGTAGTTCTTGTTATCAAAGAAGCCGTAGAAAATTTATCGAATTCTGCATTAGAGAAGCTTTCTACTCTTGCAAATAAATCTCTTCTTAAATCTCTCGCAACTGCCGCTGCCACCTTTGATGCAAAAAATGCTACCATAATAGTGCTTAATGCACTCAGTCCAGTTATCAATAGCATTATAAGGCCAGTATGAAGAATGTAATCAGTTTGAATTTTGTTTGTATCTATGCCAATTGCCTTGTATTCATCTTTTACAGCCATTGTTGCAGCTTGTATAACCATATTGTCTCCCAAAGAAGCAAACTTTTTATTCATTTCATCTCTTACTTTAAGAAGCTGTTCCTCTGGCAGTTGGGACATCATAGAAAAGAGGTCTACATTTGCCGGTATTTTCTTTCCATCGAATTCTATACTTCCGTTTTTTGCATTAGCCTTTGCTTGCTCAATACCCTTAACAGCAAGCCAAGCTTTTCCTAAACTCAAGTTTATTTTGTCAATCTCTGAGCTATCTATATTTTTAAGCACATATACAGGTTCTTTTGAAAGAATGGGATATTTTTTTATATATTTATTATAATCAACACTGGATTTATCTACTAATGTATAGTCGTTTAATATCTCTCCCTTTTCTTCAGGTGTAACAAATAGCAAAAGTTTATCCATTTCGCTTTTTCTTATAGCCTCAGGCACTGCATTTATTATGCCACCTTGCTGTATTCCAACATTGACCATTTTTGACATATAGTCAGGCAATGACAAATCACTCATCGCTTGAACAAATATGAAGAACACTGCTAAAAAAAGTAAAAGAACGTATGGTTTTAAATACTTTGCCAGTTTTACCATATCACCATCTTCTCCTTTTAAAAATTTGCCTCAAGATCTTTCGATATTCCTTAGTGAGAACTACTTCTTTAATTCTCAGTGCAAATCATTTTGTTTTTCCAATATTTTTTTCAGTGATTCCAATCCTTCTATTATTTTGTTAAGGTCTTCTGGACTTGCTCTGCTGATTAATTCCTCAAATTTCCTTTCCGCTTCTTTGAAGTGCTTTTGGAAAGTATCCTTAAACTTAGAAGTTACACTGACATAAACAACTCTTCTATCTTCAGTACTTCTCGTCCTCTCTACCAAACCTTGCTTTTCTAATCTGTCAATAATTCCAGAAACAGTGCTATTAGAAAGCCCTAATTTTTGACTTAAGTCGCTCACCTTCATTGCCCATAATGAGCCAAAATGCCCATAAGCATTCCTTGAAGACTTGTAATGTCAAAATCTTTGCATTCGTATTTCATAGAATGCTTTATAATATCCATTATTTGTTTTAAAAGCTTAAGTATTTTCAATCCGTTGTTTATCTCTTCCATTTTCACCACCACAGTTTAAATTGTTTCGTATGCGAATATTTTGTATCTGAATATTTCTAATGCAAAATATATTTTATTCCTTTTATAATATCATGTCAAGACTTCTTAAAAGTTTTTCAAAAATAAAATAAAAGACACCGCTAAAATTTTTTATAGCGGTTTTACACCTCTACCCCTTCATGTCTTAATAAAAACTTTTTTATCTCAATCCCCCCTCCAAAGCCTACTAAATCGCCCTTACTTCCAATAACTCTATGACACGGTATAATAATGGGAATAGGATTTTTATTAAGAGCCTGCCCAACTGCTCTTGCTGCCTTTGGTTTTCCAATTAATTTAGCAATTTCTCCATATGTTTTAACTTCCCCATAAGAAATTTTTGAAATTTCACGCCACACAGCTTTTTGAAAATCTGTACCCTGTAAATCTATCTGTAAATTGAATTTTTTTAATTCCTTACCAAAATATAAATCAAGTTGATGTATACACTCTTCAATATATGAATCACTGCCTTCCTTAAAACCTTCTAATGAAGATTTCTCATTTTCAAAGTCAATGCGGCATATACCTTTTCCTGATGAAAAAATAGTGAGAACACCAACAGGAGAGATAAATTTTTTATATAGCACAGTCCCATCTCCTTGAATCTATAAAAATTGGCAAATTAATTATAACACAATATAAAAAGAAAAAATAAAGAAAAAATATTGTAAAATTTCTTGAGTAATCGTTTCAGGCTATTTTAACTCTATTGACAAGATTCAATCGTTGCTGTACTATAAAAGTGTAAAGAGATTGTTAAATGAATAACAATTGAAACATTGCACAAAATACCGTTGATAAGCCTAAAATTTGTATAAGATACCCTAAAATTTTTAAGAACCGCCTGACAATCTCTTTATTTAAATAAAATATTTTGTTAAATTATTATCAATATGGAGGTGTCCTTATGCCTACTTTATTACAAGAAAAAAAGGAAGCAAAAGAAAAAACAGAAGTAAAAGAAACAACAGATGTTAAAAAACAAATAGACCTATTAGTAGAAAGGGCAAAAAGAGCCCAAGAAAAATTAATGTCATACACTCAAGAGCAAATTGATGAAATAGTCAAAGTTATGGCACTAGCGGGCATAGAAAAGCATGTAGAACTGGCAAGATTAGCTCATGAAGAAACAAAAATGGGTGTTTATGAAGACAAAATAACGAAAAATCTCTTTGCAGTAGAATATGTGTACAATTATATAAAAGACAAAAAAACTGTAGGCATCCTTAGTGAAAACTTAGAAGAAAATTATATGGAAGTGGCAGAACCTGTAGGAATTATATCAGGGGTTACCCCCGTGACAAACCCTACCTCTACAACAATGTTTAAATGCTTAATAGCCATCAAAACAAGAAATCCAATAATTTTTAGTTTCCATCCTAAAGCGTTAAAATGTAGTATAGAAGCAGCAAAGACCATGTACAAGGCAGCATTAAAGGCGGGTGCACCCGAAGGATGCATAGGTTGGATTGAAACACCTTCAATTGAAGCAACGCAACTTCTCATGACACATCCCGGTGTCTCTCTTATCCTCGCAACAGGCGGTGCAGGAATGGTAAAAGCGGCTTACAGTTCAGGAAAACCTGCCCTTGGAGTAGGTCCTGGCAATGTTCCCTGCTACATTGAAAAAACTGCAAATATTAAAAGAGCAGTCTCAGACCTAATACTTAGCAAAACTTTTGACAATGGCACAGTATGCGCATCAGAACAAGCTGTGATAATAGATGAAGAAATAGCCAATGAAGTAAAAAAATTAATGAAAGAATATGGTTGTTATTTCTTAAATAAAGAAGAAACAAAAAAGTTAGAAGAATTCGCTATAGACAAAAACACCGGTTTAATGAATCCAGCAGTTGTGGGTCAGCCTGCAGTGAAAATTGCTCAAATGGCTGGATTTAAAGTTCCTGAAAATACCAAAATACTTGTAGCTGAATATCCAGCTGTAGGTCCTGAATATCCTCTATCCAGAGAAAAACTAAGCCCAATACTTGCTTTATATACAGTCAAAGATTACAAAGAAGGCATAAAAAGATGCGAAGAAATGATACAATTCGGCGGACTTGGTCACTCTGCAGTAATACATTCTGAAAACCAACAAATTATTAATGAATTTGCAAATAGAGTACAAGCAAGCAGAATCCTTGTAAACGCCCCTGCTTCACAAGGTGCTATTGGAGACATTTATAACACGGCTACTCCATCTTTAACTTTGGGTTGTGGTACAATGGGTGGAAATTCAACAACATATAATGTAAGTGTTTATAACCTTATAAACATAAAACGAGTCTTTATAAGAAAAGAGAGAATGAAATGGTTCAGAGTCCCACCACAAATTTATTTTGAAAGAGGGTCAATACAGTATCTATCACAAGTAAAAGGCAAAAAAGCCTTTATTGTAACAGACCCTACAATGGTTAAATTAGGTTTTGTAGATAAAGTGACATATCAATTAGATAAAGCAAATATTAAATATGAAATTTTCTCTGAAGTAGAACCAGACCCATCAGTTGACACTGTAGAAAAAGGGGTAAAAATAATGAGAGGGTTTGAGCCTGACTTACTAATAGCTGTAGGTGGTGGTTCTGCAATAGACGCAGCAAAGGGAATGTGGCTTTTCTACGAATACCCTGATACAAAATTTGAAGACCTAAGGTTAAAGTTTATGGACATAAGAAAAAGAACTTATAGATTTCCTGAACTGGGGAAAAAAGCTTTATTTATCGCAATACCAACCACCAGCGGCACAGGTTCTGAAGTTACGGCCTTTGCAGTTATAACAGACAAAAAGAGAAATATAAAGTATCCCCTTGCAGATTACGAATTAACGCCAGATATTGCTATAATAGACTCTGACTTTGTTATGACAATTCCACCCTCTGTAACTGCAGATACAGGTATGGATGCTTTAACACATGCCATTGAAGCTTATGTATCCGTGATGGCATCAGACTATACAGACGCCCTCGCAGAAAAAGCCATAAAACTGATATTTGAATATCTACCTAAAGCATACAAAAACGGGCAAGACAAAGTCGCTCGCGAAAAGCTGCACAATGCTTCTTGCCTAGCAGGGATGGCCTTCACAAATGCATTTCTAGGATTAAACCATGGTATGGCCCACATACTCGGTGCTAAATTCCATCTTCCGCACGGAAGAGCAAATGCGATACTTCTGCCCTATGTCATAGAATACAATGCTGAGTTACCTAAAAAATTTGCTTCATTCCCACAATATGAATATCCCAAAGCAGCCGAGAAATACGCAGAAATTGCAAAATTCTTAGGACTTCCTGCATCAACCACTGATGAAGGAGTAAAAAGTCTCATTGAAGCAATAAAAAATCTCATGAAAGAGCTTAATCTTCCTTTGACACTTAAAGAGGCGGGAATAAACAAAGAAGAATTTGAAAAACAAATAATGGAAATGGCTGATATAGCCTTCAACGACCAGTGTACCGGTTCAAATCCAAGAATGCCATTAGTATCAGAAATTGCAGAAATATATAGAAAATCCTATGGAGAATAAGGGTAAATTTTCAGTTTACCCTTATTCTATTTCCAAAACAGATGTGAATTTTTCTATAAAAGGCACTCCTGAAATTGTTGTCAAAAGGCTTGAGGTTACCATAACTTCATTTACAGGAACAAACTCATATTTATCTCCTTTTTTCTCTCCATACCCATGAAAATCATGTATTATATAAGGAATACCCTTTTCTTTTCCAATATAAATCATAGCATGCCCTGGCATATAGACTAATGCCCCCGGCTTTACACTACCAAAAACTTTTATCCTTTCTTCAATTGACATTCCCTCAGTAAATTTATAGGATTTGTCCCCGCTTGCTTCTTGCTCATTAGCATTTCTAGGAAGCCTTATGCCAAAAGTTTTGAAAACATACATTATATAGCTTGAGCAATCTCTTCCCCCGAGACTGTCTCCCCACCCGTATCTATCGCCTAAAAGTTTAAAAGCTTGTTTTAGAATATTTTCTCTTGTATAGGGAAGGTATCCGACATTTACATCTTCCTTTTTTGAAATCAAAGCATGTCTAAACTCAAGATTTCCTTCTTTATTTCTAATAGGTAACTTTACAAGATAGTTTCCTTCCACTGATTGATTACCAACTTTTCGTATTTTTTTTTCTTCTTCAAGATATATTTTAGTACCCATAGTAAATTCTAGTTTAGAAATGCTTTTATCAAAAGGATTGTACTGAGTCTTTATGTAGTTTCCTGTAACAATCAAAAATTTATAGGAATTTACATAATCAAATAACTCTTTTTTGTTTTTTGCAATTGCAATGTCCTCTGCTTTAACCCATCCTCTGTAATTATACATCTGTATAAATAACCATTTTTTATCTTTGCTTTTGTGTAAAATAATTACAGGTTCTAAAGCTTGACACCCTGTCTCTTGAAACCTGTCAATTTCTATATCCCCTTGTTTGTCAAAAATAGCTTCTTTCGTAGGAAAACTTCTTAGAGAAGTATTCTTAATTGCTAAACCGTACATAGCAGAATTTACATCCTCAACTTCTTCTAAATTTGTATTTTTTATTATATCTTCATAAAAGTCTTTTTTTATGAGATTACCATACTTATCGTACATAGGCTTTTTAGGTATCTCATAACTTTTAATCAATTTAATAAGTTCATCTTTTTTTAAATTATTTTCGTATGTCTCAAGGTTATATACTGTAGCTACCTTATTTATTATCTTTCCATTAAAGTTTTCAATCTCTCGTTGTGTCATAATAGCCTTATCAGCATTGTCTAATTTTCTAAGCCAATATTCCGGAGTTAACATCTCTTCAGAAAACTCAAACATATAAAACTCCCCCTCATAAACAATGAAACCAGCCAAAAATTTATAGAAAAATTTTAAAAAAATGAAACTAAAAGCAAATTTTTTCGTCTATACTATAGAAATATGTTTTTAAAAGGAGCGGTAGACTAAATGGAGAAAAAATCTTATTTGGCCATCATTTTATTACTAGGTCTTATCTGCTTTCTTCTTGGAATAGCAATATTTTTAACAGCTTTTCGCCACGGTATTACATAAAAAGGAGAAGAAGCAAAATATAAAACTTCTTCTCCTTTTTCGCTATGCTCTTTCAAAATAATCTGCAACCTCTTTAAGATACTCAATTATTGTAAGATGTTGTGGACATACGCTCTCACAGGTACCACACTCAATACAGGAACTCGCTTTTGCATCCTTCAAGTTTTCATAACCCCTGCGGTTATCTTCATAAGTGTTATACATATGAGCCTCATTGTAAAGCTCAAAGTTTTTCGGTATATTTACTCCATTTGGACAAGGCATACAGTAATTGCAGCCCGTACAAGCAATTGGAGAAAGCTCTTTGTATTTGTTTCTAACTCTATTTACAATCTCAAGTTCCTCTTTTGTAAGGATATTTACTCCTGACCTTTTTGCACTTTCTATATTTTCTTTTAACTGCTCAAAGGTACTCATACCACTTAAAACAACCGAAACTTCTGGCTGATTCCATAACCATTGAAGTGCCCACTCAGCAGGGGTACGCTTAACCTTTGCAGTATCCCAAATGTCTTGCACTGCTTGTGGAGGGTTGGCAAGCCTTCCTCCTCTTATAGGCTCCATTATTACAACACCTAAACCCTTTGAAGCAGCATATTTTAGCCCTTTTTCTCCTGCTTGTACGTCTATGTCCATATAGTTATATTGTATTTGACAGAAATCCCATTTGTCATAATAATCTACAATTTCTTGGAATACGGGATACTCATCGTGAAAAGAAAACCCTATGTATCTTATCTTCCCTTCTTGCTTTTTCTTTTCAGCCCAGCTTAAAGCATCAACTTTTTTCATGTTCTCCCATTTATTTTTATCTAAAGCATGCAAAAGATAAAAATCTATGTGGTCTGTCTGAAGTTTTTTGAGCTGTTCATTTAAATATTTGTCCATGTCTTCTTTTTCATTAATTAACCAGGTGGGAAGTTTCGTAGCAAGAAAAGTTCTTTCTCGGTAACCATTTTTTAAAGCTTTACCTGCAATTATTTCGCTGTTACCTCCATGATACGGCCATGCTGTATCAATATAATTTACGCCATTGTCAATGGCATACTTTATCATCTTTATCGCTTCAGCCTCATCTATTTTATTGTTGTCGTTATCAATTACAGGAAGTCTCATCAAACCAAATCCCAAAGCAGATACTGCTACACTTAGTTTGCCAAATTGTCTGTATTGCATCCTCATCCTCTCCCCGTTATTAAATGTTTTAATTTATTATATCATAGTTAACTTTGTAAACAAAAATTCTTTTGCATTATACTTATTTAATGAAGCAAACCGATAAAAGAACTAAAAAGCCCGTTTATTTTATTCTCATTCTTTTTCTTTCCTATATTTGTCCATTACCTCAGAAAAAATTTCCGCATTTGTAGGAGGAGTATAAGATATAGCATTAGCACCTGCTTCTATTGTTTTTAAAATAGTCTCTTCTGTAGGGCCTCCTGTAGCAATGATTGGTATATCCGGGCAAATATCCCTTACATATTTTACTATATCAGGTGCCTTTTGTGCGCCAGATATGTTGAGTATTGTAGCACCAGCTTCCACTCTCCCTTTTATGTCTTCTTTTTCTGAGACAATAGTTACAACGATAGGTATGTCTATTGCTGCTCTCATTTTTTTAATTATGTCGTTGGCAGTTGGAGCATTTACAACAACCCCCATGGCACCCTGAAATTCAGCATCAAGAGCCAAGTTTATAACCCGTCTCCCTTGTGTAAGTCCTCCACCTACACCGCAAAACACAGGAATATCTGCTGCCATCATAAGAGCATGAGTAATCACCGGTTGAGGAGTAAAAGGATACACAGCTAAAACAGCATGAGCATTAGTATTTCTAATAAGAGCGATGTCTGTGGTAAAAACGAGAGATTTTATTAATTTCCCATAAACTTTTATACCTGAAGCTTTTTGATGAATGACCTCAGGAACTAAAACCATTTTTTGCCTTAAAAGTGAAGTTACTTCAGGAACAAAATTGTCTTTCATCCTATCACCATCTTAGCTTTATATTTTATAGAAAATATTATACCAATAATTGTTTATAAATCAATATTTTTTAAGATAAGAATTGAGTCTTATTCCAAAATTGTCCGAAATCAAAATAAGAAAGCGATAGAAAAATAATTTTATTATTTCTTTACTTTTTATTAATCAAAAACCATTTTTAACTTAAAAATAATATTAAATTTTAAATTAACTTCTGTTTTTGCAAGTTTTTTTGAAGTTTTATTAAATTTTTATGAAAAAATTCTCAAAATGTGTACTAAAATGCCTTTTGTTTGCATAAAATTAAAATAGACTTTTAAAAATCATTAACAGTTTTTATGTCTGTATTTTAATATATTTAAAAATATATGCACGAAATTCAAAAAGCACCTAAAGAACTTACATTTTTAGCAGATATATTGCCAACATATATTAGATATGCTATAATAGAAGCTAACTATATAATTGCTAATTATATTATAAATAAAATTATAAGGGGGATTAAAAAATGCTAAGAAAAAAGTGGCTTCCTCTAGTCGTAATCTTAATTTTTACCCTATCTGTTATCTTGACTTCCTGTGGCAAGACAGAAAACCAATCGACTCAGCCTTCCGAAGAAACTAAGTCAACTCCCACCGCTTCAGTTCAAGATAGTGACAACTGGACTAAAGCAAAAGACACTTCAAAAATACCAGAAGCATCAAAGTCTCGCACAGACACACTCATAATAGGTCTCTATGCACCAAAAGGGGTTTTTAATCCTCTTTATGCTGAAACATCATACGACATTTACGTAAACAGCGCTATGTTTAATAGTCTACTAGAGGTAGACTTCGATGGAACATACATTCCATCTCTTGCAAAGAGTTGGGATATAGACAAAGATAATAATACTATCACATTCCATTTAAGAGATGACGTGAAATTTAGTGATGGAACACCTTTGACAGCTAAGGATGTAGAATTTTCTTATTATGTACTAGCTGATCCTACTTACGATGGGCCAATTGCTTTATCTGCAGCAGGAATCAAAGGGTTTAAAGAATATAATGAAGGAAATGCAGACAAAATTGAAGGGATAAAAGTAATAGATGACCATACAATACAGATTCAATTAGAAAAAGTTTTAGGAACTTCTTTATCAGACCTTAACATTCCAGTTATTCCTCAGCACTATTATGGAAAAGACTTTGCTAAAGGCAAATTAGATGGAGTAAAGGCTCTTGAACAACAACCACTTGGATCAGGGCCATATGTATTTGAAAAATTTGTTCCTGGTCAAGAAGTTCGCTTAGTAGCAAATGAGAATTACTGGAAAGGTGCTCCAAAAATTAAACACTTGATTTTTAAAACTACAACAGAGGAAACAGCTGTTCAAATGTTACAAACCGGTGAAACAGACTATGAGACCTCAAACATCACAGCAAAGAAAGATAACGTAGAGTTGCTAGAAAGCCTTGGATTTGTTGATTATAGCTTACTTCCAACTAATGGTTATGGCTATATAGCTTTCAATCACAAACTGCCAAAATTCCAAGATGTAAGAGTGCGTAAAGCATTAGCCTATGGTCTTAACCGCCAAGCTATAGTCGATGCTGTATATCCAGGTTTAGCAGAAGTAAGAGATGTGCCACAGTCTAAAGTATCATGGGCATATCCAGATGAAAAAGACATAATACATTATGACTATAACCCAGAAAAGGCTAAGCAGCTTTTAGATGAAGCTGGTTGGAAAGTTGGCCCTGATGGTTATCGTTATAAAGATGGTCAGAAATTTACTATTCACTTCCTAGCTTCATCACCTAATCCAGTAAATGATGCATTAGTGCCAATGGCAGTAGAAAATTATAAAGAATTGGGTATAGAATTTGTGGCAGAACCTCTTGATTTCAACGCCATAATTGAAAAGGTCAATAAAGGCGATTTTGAAATGTACTTCATGGCTCGGGGATTAACTCCTGAACCAGATCCTTATACTACATTCTTCTCAAAAGGGTCTCAGAATAAAATAGGATATGCAAATCCAAAAGTTGATGAACTTATCCTAAAGGGCCGTGAAGAAACAGATATTAATAAGCGCAAAGAAATTTATCATGAACTTTACAAAGTATTAAACGATGACTTGCCATATATCTTCCTGTATCAGAGAAATGACCTCAATGCAAAGAACTGCAGAGTAGTAGGATTCCAGATTTCATCCTTCAGAGATTTCACAGAATCCCTATATCAAGCAGAAATTCTTCAGTACTAATTTAAACTTAAAAAGCCCGGACTGTTAAGGGCCGGGCTTTTCATCTATTAGGAGGGATAAAATGACTCAGTTTATTATACGCAGACTATTGCAGAGTATTCCTACATTAATTGGAGCTTCTATAATAATATTTTTAATTTTTGCAATGGCACCTGGTGACTACGTCACCTCTCAACTTCAAAATCCTAAGATGACTGAGGAAAGGGCCGCACAATTAAGGGCCCTTTATGGATTGGACAAACCATTACCGCAAAGGTATATTTCTTGGGCAAGCGGTGTTTTAAAAGGTGATTTGGGCGACTCTTTAATGTTTAAAAAACCTGTTATACAAGTAATAAATGATTTTATATGGAATTCATTTATATTGGGAGTAGCCATAATGTTTTTTGAATGGTTAATTGCCTCTATAGTAGGTATCTATTCTGCTATACGGCAGTATTCTGTATTTGACACTATAGCTACCCTTCTTGTATTTATCCTTTACTCTTTACCTTCTTTCTTCTTAGGTCTTGTTATGCTTAAAATCTTCGCAGTAGACCTCAGGTGGTTCCCACTGGGAGGGATGATAACAACTGGTTCTAACTATACTGGAGGGGCTCATATATTTGACGTCGCAAAACATATGGTACTTCCTGTTGCTACTCTAACTTTAATAAGTGTAGGGGGCTTAAGCCGCTATTTTAGGGCGAATATGCTAGAAGTCATAAAGCAAGACTATATAAGGACTGCCAGAGCTAAAGGCTTGAAGGAAAGAACTGTTATTTTTAAACATGCTTTAAGAAATGCTCTTCTACCTTTGATCACTTTGTTTACTTTAGAATTACCTAGCTTATTTGCAGGTGCAATGATAACAGAAAGAATATATAATTGGCCAGGTATTGGTAAAGTAGTTTTAGAAGGAATTTATATAAGGGATTATCCGTTATTTTTGGGATACACAATGCTCATAACTGTTCTTACAATTTTAGCAAATATTTTAGCTGACGTTTTGTATGGCATTGCTGATCCACGTGTAAGACTTAAATAGGGGGGATAGAGCTTGGAACAACTCAAACCTCTTGACTATAAAAAGAAAAATAATTTAAAAAAAGCACCTTCGATTTGGAAAGACGCTTTTCATAGATTTTTAAAAAATAAATACGCCATATTGGGACTGGTAATTTTGACTTTTATGTTACTGTTCTCATTTGTAGGGCCTTATTTTTCGCCTTATCTGGATGCAAAAATAGACGTATCAAAAGGAAATCAACCACCCAGTGCAGAACATTGGCTTGGTACAGATAATCTAGGAAGAGATGTACTTTTAAGGCTTATGCTTGCAGGTAGAATTTCCCTTACAATAGGGATTGCTGCTACTTTAATAATTGTTTTAATTGGTGGAACATTAGGCTCCATCGCAGGATATTACGGAGGTTGGTTAGATGTCATAATAATGAGATTAGCAGATATCATTTATGCTATGCCAGGTCTTCCTATTTTAATCATGCTAGGTGCAATAATGTCTGATTTAAAAATTCCACCTTCGCAAAGAATATATTATGTCATGTTCATTTTAGGATTTATATCGTGGGTAGGACTTGCAAGACTTGTAAGAAGTCAGATACTAAGTTTAAAAGAGCAAGAATTTATGCTGGCAACAGAAGTTTTGGGTTTAAGAGATAGTAAAAAAATAATAAAACACCTTTTCCCCAACGTTTTACCAACTGTCATCGTTGCTGCAACGCTAGGAGTAGCTAACGCAATATTATTAGAATCTGCTTTAAGTTTCTTAGGACTTGGAGTAGTCCCTCCAACACCTTCATGGGGTTATATGCTCTCTGCCGCAAACAACATGATCGATTTTGTGAAGCGTCCTTGGCTTTGGATTCCACCGGGTGTCGCCATAATGCTGTCTGTTGTAGCTATAAACTTTATTGGCGATGTCTTAAGAGACGCTTTTGATCCTAGACAAAAAATTTAGGAGGAATCAAAATGGCAAAAAACTTAGTGGAGTTCCGTAACCTCAAAACTTTTTTCTATACATCAGAGGGTGTTGTAAAAGCAGTAAATGACGTTAGTTTTTCTATACGAGAAGGGGAAACGGTGTGTGTAGTTGGTGAATCTGGCTGTGGAAAAAGTGTAACTGCTTTGTCTTTAATGAGGTTAATTCAATCACCTCCGGGAAAAATTGAAGGGGGAGAAATAATCTTTGATGGACGGGATGTGCTTAAATTAAGTGAAACAGAAATGAGAAAAATACGCGGTAATGAAATAGGCATGGTATTTCAAGAACCCATGACTTCTTTAAACCCTGTGTTAACAATTGGAGAACAAATAATGGAGCCTTTGATGGTGCATAAACTCATGAATAAAAAAGAGGCTTGGAATAAGGCTGTTGAACTTATAAAACAAGTTGGAATCCCAAGAGCTGAACAGATAATGACAAGTTATCCTCATGAGTTAAGTGGTGGCATGAGACAGCGTATAATGATTGCAATCGCTTTAAGTTGTGACCCGAAACTCCTCATAGCTGACGAACCAACCACCGCTCTTGATGTTACAATTCAAGCCCAAATTCTTAACCTTTTGAGAAAAATAAAGCAGGAAAGAAATATGGCTTTAATGCTTATAACCCATGACCTTGGAATTGTTGCTGAAATAGCTGACTACGTAGTAGTTATGTATGCTGGAAAAGTTATTGAAGAAGCTCCTGTAAGAGAACTTTTCAAAAACCCTAAACACCCATATACAAGAGGTCTTTTAAAGGCAAAACCAATAATTGGTCAAAGGCAAGAAAGACTATACACAATCCCAGGGCAAGTGCCTAACCCTATTGGTTTGGGAGACTATTGTTATTTTAGCGATAGGTGCGAATATGCAATGGACATTTGCCGCCAAAAGATACCTCAACTTGCAGCTGACGAAAATGGGCACAAAGTCGCCTGCTGGCTCTATGAAGGAGAGTGGAAAAAATGAGTGAACCTTTAATAGAAGTAAAAAACCTTAAAAAATACTTCCCAATACGAGGCGGTATTTTACAAAGGACGATAGGATATGTAAAAGCAGTAGATGGAGTGACATTCACTATAAATAAAGGTGAAACTTTAAGTCTTGTTGGCGAATCTGGTTGTGGTAAAAGCACAGTCGGGCGTACTATAATAAGGTTGTATGATAAAACTGACGGAGAAGTTTTTTACAAATCTATTCCTATTCACAGTCTCAAAAAAAGCGAGCTTAGAAAACTAAGACCTAAAATGCAATTGGTTTTCCAAGACCCCTTTAGCTCTTTAAACCCACGCCTTAGAGTAGGAGATGCCATAGGAGAAGCTCTTTTAGACCATGGCCTTATTTCTAAAAATGAATTGCGGGATAAAGTCATAGAAACAATGGAGATATGCGGTTTAGCTTCGTATCATATTGACCGTTATCCTCATGAATTCTCAGGAGGTCAACGTCAAAGAATTGGCATAGCCCGTGCACTCATTCTGGACCCTGAATTTATTGTGTTGGATGAGCCTGTATCTTCTCTGGACGTATCAATACAAGCCCAGATAATCAATTTGCTCATGGATTTGCAAGAGCAAAAAGGATTGACTTATTTGTTTATCTCTCACGATTTGAGCGTGGTAGAACACATAAGCACAAGAGTTGCTGTAATGTATCTTGGGTCTATAGTTGAAATGGCAGCACGAGACGAACTTTTTGCCCATCCACTTCACCCCTATACACAAGCCCTTTTGTCTGCCGTTCCAATTCCAGACCCAGACTTAAAAAGAGAAAGAATAATCTTAGAAGGAGATATCCCAAGCCCTGCGAATCCACCAAAAGGATGCAAATTCCACACAAGATGCCCACTTGCTAAAGACATTTGTAGAGAACAAGTACCAGAATACAAAGATGTAGGAGGAGGGCATTTCGTAGCTTGCCATTTGGTATAGCTAGATGCCTTCCACATCTTTTTGAATTTCTTCTTCAAAAGAAAAGTTACTATTGTTTAGCTTCTCAATAAAAATCGGTTTAATAAATATAGCAAAATACAAAAGACTTACTAATAGTATTACAAACGTAATTAGAAAGGGATAAGTATAATTTTGATTTTCTAGGATATAGCCAGCTAAATAGCTGGCTATTGCTGATCCTATACTCCTTAAAAGTGATTTTACTCCAGCAAAAAAATCCCTTTTTTCTTCCTCTACAACAGACATTGTTTGACTTTCTATCATATTATTCAAAAGCGTAAAACTACCACTTCTTAGTAAAAATATTGTTGAAAACATCGTTACAGAAATATTATTAAAGGCTAATATAAGTGCAAACAATAAATTCATCCCATATACATAGTAATAAGCTTTAATGGTTCCAAATTTATTTATTATCCATGGCATTATCATAGAAGCAAAAAACAAAATTAGCCCATTTATTGTAAGCAAATAGGAGACATATTCATCGCTCCAACCCATCCGAAATTTCACAATCACGTTTTGGAAAGGAATTATCGTAGAAAAAGCCATACCCGCCAAAAAAAGATAAAAAATAATTAAAAGAATTTTTTTATCAAAAACTTGGTAAATTCTAATATTTGACAATAACAACTTACTCTTACCTTTATCAAAACTATTGTTTACGCATGGCAACAAAATCCCTCTTAATAAAGCCGCCACTAAAATTAACACGGCTGATATATACACAGAACTTTGATATTTTGTATTACCATATGGAAACCAATTGGGTATAAAGCCTCCCAAAAGCGTACCTACTCCACTAAATAGAGTAAAAACAGCAAATAAAAGGCTATAACTTACAGTTTCCAATTCATTTGTCTCAGCATATGAAAATAAAAGCTGTATTTCTGTTGTAATCAAAAAGGAAATTCCTATAAATTGTATAATCTGTGCCAAATAAAAAACTCCTATAGATTCCCCTAATCCAAAAAGCCCATATCCTATCCCTGTAAGAGTTATTCCTGATATAAAAATTCGTTTTCTCCCAATATAATTAGCAAAAAAACCTGCTGGAATAGCAGCTGCCCCCATCACTAAAGTTCCTACAGAATTAAGAGCTCCTATTTGTTCAGGAGAAACGTTTAAAGCAAGCAAATGCAAATTTAATACTAAACCAAAAATCCCCATTCCTATACCCAATAAGGCTTCAGTTGCTATAAAACGTTTTACTTCTTTGGGCAAAAATTTAAACTGGGCGATGAACGACATATATGTTCTCCTTTCCTCCCGTATATATCCTCCAAAAAAGCCGCTTTAAAAGGCGGCTTTAGAAATACTCAAAAGTTATCCATGTCTTCTTAAAAAAGGTATTTCACAAAGTCATTGATTCCAAAGGAAAGCAAAGCAGATAAACCAACGATCGGAATTGGTTTAACACCAGGAATTCCAAACATGACTAAAAGTGTAACAACAAAGATTGAGATAGTCTCACACAATGAAACACCAAGTTTTGCCCAGCTTCCTTTTGAGATAATTCCACAGGAGATTATCCAAACTCAATCAACCAATGTTGATATAATCTCTGGTACAACAAGGACGTCTTATGGAATAATCATGGCTGTTGAAGATGCTCTAAACAAGGCAAGGATCGAATGTTCACAAACTTCACAAAATTAGTATAATTGTAAACTTAAGAAAATTAGGGAGTGTCCCATAAAATTCACAGGTGCACTCTCTTTCTTTTACTCCACCCATGGTCTTTTGAAATACTCCATCTGCCCAACAATTTGGGCAAAGGTTCTGCTTTTAAACTCAAGCTTGCCAATCTTCTGAACAGGAAAAACCCCTGCAACACTGCTTGTTATGAAACATTCATCCATTGAGGTAAGATCATTTAAAGTTAAAAATTCTTTTTTTACAACATATCCTAAATCTTTTGCAACCTCACACACCTTTTTTCTCATCACACCCGGCAAAAGCCCGCAAGAAAGATGTGGTGTGAAAATTTCATTGCCTCTTCTAAAGAATATATTTGAAAATGCCGCCTCGCATATATGCCCTTTTTTGTTCAAAAAGAGGCAGCTATCATATCCTTTTTCTTTTGCCCTTGCCTCTTCTATCTGGTTTATTCCCATGTTGAAAGTCTTTATATAGTTTAAAATGTTGATTGGGTCTTTTTTTACTTTTGACACTGTCAAATCAAGCCCTTTTTTGAATAAATCATTTGTATATCTGATTCTTTTTTCAAATATTAAAAGCTGATTTTTAAAATATACCACCCTAATTGCGCCAAAACGTTCATTTTTTCTACAAACATATTCTCTTATCCTATACTTAAACTCATCATATGAAATTTCAAAATTCAAACATAGAACCCAAGAACCTCTTTTTAGTCTCTTATAATGTTCAGCCAAAAAATGAGCATCTCCATTTTTATAATATATTGTGTCAAAAGGAACAAGCCCAAGATTAAAGCTATCAAAATCATCTTCAAAAAACAATTTATAATCGTCCCCCTATTTCAAAAATTTCACATGTTTTTGCCTATCAAAATATCAAAAATAGGTTTTCCTTTGTGGAGTGTCTCTTCATACTCATCTTCTTCAGTAGAATCCCATACAATCCCGCCGCCAACATTAAAATAAGCAGTATTGCCTTCTATCACTAAGGTCCTGATTGCAATATTGAAATCCATGTTGAAGTTGTTTGAAATATACCCTATTGAACCTGTGTATATACCTCTTGGGTCCTTTTCTAACTCTTCGATTATCTTAATTGCATTTAACTTTGGGGCACCTGTGATAGAACCGCCCGGAAATGTTGCTTTTATTATGCTATCAAGCTCCACTCCCTCTTTCAAGTCGCCTTTGATTGTTGAAACAAGATGAAACACACTTGAGTACTCCTCAACCTCAAAAAGTTTTTCCAAAGTGATTGTATGTGGTGTACATATCTTTGCAAAATCATTTCTCTCAAGGTCAACTATCATCAAAAGCTCTGCACGGCATTTCTCATCATTTAAAAGAATCTCTTTCAATCTCTTGTCTTCTTCCTCATCCTTACCCCTTCTGATTGTCCCTTTGATAGGCTTTGTTATTATGGTTTTACCTCTTTTTCTCAAGAAAAGCTCAGGTGATGTTGAGATAATACTTGCTTTTGGTAGCTTTATATATGCATGGTATGCACCATAGTTTTTTGACCTTAAAGTTGAATATACATAATCTGGGTCAAAGCTGCCTTTGAACACAAAGCGCTGGGACAAGTTTACTTGATAAACATCCCCTTCATATATGTAATTTTTGATCTTTTTTATACACGCTTTGTATTCTTTCTTTTCAAAGTTGGTAACAAATTCTTCAACAACTGGTCTTTTAAATTCCATCACAAAAGAGCTTGGACTTTTTAAAAGCTTATCAATCTTTTCTAAATGCTCTTTTGAAGATAGACTTACATACATCTTTTTTTCAAGATGGTCAAGAACAATGAAATCCTCGTAGTACCCAAAGAAAGCTTTATAAACTGATGACACATCTTTCTTTCTTTTAACATTGTAAAGGTCCACTCCAAAATTGTAAGAAAAGTATCCTGCAAAACCACCATTGAAAATAAATTCTGAATCTTCTCTTCTTTTTAAAACCTCTTCCGAAAGCCTTTGCAGAAACTCAGACACATCATCTTCATCATTGCAAATAAACACATCTTTGGGGTTTACAAACAAGAAAGAATATCTTCCAAAGTTTTTGTTAAATAGATTGCTCTCAAGTAGTATTGAAAATTTATCATTCAGATAGCAAAACACATCAAAAGGATTTAAAAGACTATCATACACAACCATCTTCAAAAAACTTCACCCTCTTAAAAAGTTTTCTATCATCAAAAGCCCGTCTTCTGTTGCAATCGATTCTGGATGAAACTGAACACCTTCAATTTGATAAAATCTATGCCTTATTCCCATTACCTCATCATTTTTTGTAATAGCGCTAATAATCAGTTCTCTTACATTCATACTATCTTTCTCCAAGATAAGAGAATGGTATCTTGTAACTTCTAAAGGACTTTTTAATCCCTTAAATATACCCTGTCCATCATGCTCTATTGTATCTACAATCCCATGTATAGGCTTTCTTGCCTTTATAAGCCTTGCTCCAAAGTACATCCCAATTGCTTGATGCCCAAGACATACGCCAAGGATCTTTTTTGTATCTTTAAAATTATCTATTATTTCAAAAAGTATCTTATCATCAGTAGGTCTTCCAGGACCAGGTGATAGAACAATGTGCGACGGATTAAATTTTTTGATATAATCAATATCAATCTCGTCTCTGTTTTTCACAATGGTCTTTGCACCAAGTCTTAAGAAATAGTTATACAGATTGTATGTAAAAGAGTCGAAATTATCAACAATTAGTACCATCTTCAAAACCACCTTTGTTGACTTTCACACTGCCTTTTTCAATATATTATCGTTTTGATAAAGCAGCTGTCAAGAAAGTTTAAAAATTTTGTGGACTTTTGAGTAAAAATAAGCTATTCACTAATCTACAAAAAACGATTATAATTTTACTTACAAGATTTTTTGAAGTGAGCTAAAGAGGAAAGATGGGAGTATCAAAGGTTTTTTACACAGACCTCAAAACCAAAACAGGGTATAATATGCTTGACATATACCAGTAAGTCCATCTGCTTACAAAATGGACGAAAGCAAATATACATATAACAAAGATTCAGACCAATGGTTTTGCATGGAAGGCAATCATACAGTAAAAAAAGAACATGTTAAGAGAAAAAAAGGCGGTAAATTTAAAGAGGATAGCCAACCTGGTATCCTCTTATTTTAAAACTTTTTTCTATATTATGGGAACAAAAAGTAGTTTTTCAACTACAAGAATAAATTTGTTAAACATCTCTGCATAAAAATAGGGCTTTTTCCAGCAATCTCGGACGGTTCTTCTGTCTGGGACAGAAGAACCGTCCCCTTGTCAGGAAAAAAGTAAGGCTCGTAATGGTCTTCGCTTCAGCCAGTACAAATCTCTTCATACCTCACTTAAAAGGCAAGGTATTGCAAAACCCATACTGACCTATGCTCGACTATTATAGATACCTTAGAAACCTTATGCACTTTGCATAAGACCTCCAGTCTAAGTACATAACGTACTTCGACCTGCGGAACCTATAATAGTCTTAGCTCGACTATAATACATCCTTTTTAGCCTAAAAATTTAGGCTTTACATGGACATATTATAATCTGCCCGCCGACTGGCATCCGACCTTTTGATCGAATACCAATCTTTGGCCGACCATCACAGAACTTGCGTCCTGTGATGATCTTGGCTCGACCATTACGAACCTTACACTATTATATTGCCCTTTTTGTCTTTTTATATTCATTTGTTTTTAAAAAAATTTAAAAAGGAATGAGATACCCACTTTTTTGGTTTAAGCTAAAGCTCTTAGTGAGAACAAAGGAACTGTACTTCATTTTAAATTATACAGAATATTGATAATTTAAAGCAATTACTTTTGGCTCACTTTCTAGATCTTTCTTAGTAATACCCATTTCTGTGGATAAAATCTTTTTGCCACCTGTCATATCCAAAAAGTTATCCACAGTATCAATAGGGAAATTAATAAACTCCGTTTTATAGTGCATTGGTATAGTTATTTTAGGCTTTAACTGGTTCATCACTTCTACCGCTTGTTTTGCATCAATTGTATAATAGCCTCCAACAGGAATTAGTAGTACATCAACAGAACCTATTTCTTCAACTTGTTTTTCTGTTAAAACATGTCCCAAATCTCCCATGTGACAGACTCTGATTCCATCAATATCAAAGACAAAAACTATATTTTTACCTCTTTTTGCACCATGCTCGTCATCGTGAAATGTATTTACACCTTTTATGTTGATACCTTTTATATTATGTTCTCCTACTGTGTCAACAATATCAAAGTTTCCCTTTACCGCCTTAAAATAATTGTGGTCAAAATGGGAATGAGAAGATGTCACAATGTCTGCCTTCACATTTGGCATAGGGTACCCAACTGATTCATCAAAAGGGTCTGTAACAATAACCGTGCCCTTCTCAGATGTCAATTTAAAACAGGAATGACCCAACCACTTTATATTCATAAATTAACACCTCCTATCCATATTATACCACAAAATAAAGGCGGAAAAACCGCCTTTTACATTCTCTCTGGTGCTGTTATTTTCAATATATCTAAAGCGTTCTTTATAACAGTCTTTACTGCTAATATGAGCACAAACCTTGCTTTCATCAAATCTTCTTCTACGCCTTTTACTCTATGGCTGTTATAAAAAGAATGGAAAAGCGATGCTACATCAAGTATGTACCTCGTAATTCTGTGGGGTGCCAATGTCTTTGCAGCAATAGTAATTTCTTCAGGGAAATATGCCAATTTTTTAATTAATTCTTTTTCCTCTTCTTCTTTTAAAAGGCTTAAATCTACTTCATCTATATTATCTATCTTTACACCCTCTTCTTCTAACTGCCTTATTATGGAGCAAATCCTCGCATGGGCATACTGCACATAAAATACTGGATTTTCATTCGATTGCTCTTTAGCCAAGTCAAGGTCAAAATCAATGGGACTGTCTGCAGACCTTAAGTTGAAAAAGAATCTTGCTGCATCTTTTCCTACTTCATCTATCAAATCTCGTAGTGTCACCATTCTGCCTGTCCTTTTGGACATTTTAACAACTTGACCGCCTTCTATGAGTTTCACAAGCTGCATTAAAACAACGTCAAGCCTGTCAGGGTCTATGCCAAGTGCCTGCATCGCTCCTTTCATAGGAGCAACATGGCCATGGTGATCCGCACCCCAAACATTTATAACCCAATCAAATCCGCGAGTTATAAATTTATTTTTGTGATAGGCTATGTCAGAAGCCAAATAGGTAGGAAATCCATTAGACCTAACTAATACATCGTCTTTTTCTGCGCCAAATAATGTCATTTTAAACCACAAAGCCCCGTCTTTTTCGTAAGTATACCCTTTTTGCTTAAGCTCTTCAATTACTTTATACACTTCTCCGCTGTCATAAAGAGATTGCTCAGAAAACCACACGTCATATTCTATCCCGTAAAGAGCTAAATCCTCTTTTATTTTTTCTAAATTTTTCTTAAGTCCATAATCTATGAGTGCCTTTCTTCTCTCTTCTGATGGCACATCTTTATATTTATCTCCGTATATTTCTAAAAACTCTCTCGCTCTATCTATTATGTCCTCTCCGTGGTAGCCCCCTTCAGGCACTTCAGCCGGTATACCCAATAATTGCAGGTATCTTGCCTCAAGTGAATATCCAAACTTCTCTATCTGATTTCCTGCGTCGTTTATATAAAATTCCCTTGTAACATCGTATCCTGCATAGTCAAGTACTGCCGCCAAGGCATCTCCCAAAGCACCACCTCTTGCGTTTCCCATATGCATAGGACCCGTCGGATTTGCCGATACAAATTCCACTTGCACTTTCTTGCCATTTCCTATATTTACACGTCCATAATCTTTTCCTCGTTCATAAACGAGCTTTAAAGTTTCTTCCAAAAATTTATCCTTCAAAAAGAAATTGATAAAGCCAGGTCCTGCAATTTCAATCTTTTCTATAAAAGTATTTGAAGGGTCCACTTTTGAAACAATGATTTCTGCAATTTTCTTAGGGGGCATTTTAGCCTGCTTTGCTATTACCATCGCTGTGTTTATTGCAAGGTCACCATGTTGTTTTTCTTTTGGCTCCTCTATTTCTATCTCTGGAATAACCTCTATATTCATCAAACCTTCTTTTACAGAATTCTCTATAGCGGTAGTCACCATGTCTTTTATTTCATCTTTTACTTTTTGTATAATGTTTTCCAAATCAGTTTACCTCCCGCACTTTTAAGTATAGTTCATTATCGCTCACAGTCTTGTTATTAAGGTCAAGGGCATATTTTATAGTAATCTCACCACCAGCTTCGGACATAGCCACTTTTACATCTGTTGGCAGTATTCCCAAAAGAATTTTTCCATAAGGGGTATCATAGTCAGACTCGTATCTTTTATTTTTTTCAAAAACCATTTTAGATTTGTTAGTGCCAAATCGCAATAATGTAACTTTGTCTTCTGTAATTTTTAAAGTAGTAGTAGTTCCATCCATTCCTGATAGTTCACTTTCTTCATATACTACATAAAAAGTATTGCCTTTAATATAGAAACTACCCTCTGTAATAAGTTCTATTGTATCAGATTCATTTTGATCGTTTTTTTGAGTACCTTTTACAGATATAATCGCTTTTTTCAATTACCTCTCCCCTTCTTCCCTTATTTCTCACCATTCCCTACATTTTTCATTATGGCTCTCTACTGCTAAGTTTATAAGCTCATCCAATAATGTTGAATAAGACTTTCCACTTGATTCCCATAATTTGGGATACATGCTTATTTTTGTAAACCCAGGAATGGTATTAACTTCATTTAGATAAAGGGTACCTGTGTTTCTATCCATCAAAAAGTCTACTCGCGCCATACCTCTCAAATCCAACGCCTTATATGCTTTTATAGCCAATTGTCTTACCTCTTCCATTTTTTCATCTGGAAGTGGTGCAGGTATTAAGAGAAGAGATTTACCCCCATCAAAATATTTAGCATTATAATCATAGAATTCATTAGAAGGAACAATTTCTCCTGCAATAGAGGCTTGCGGATTTTCATTACCCAAAACAGAGCATTCAATCTCTCTGGCATCTATTCCTCTTTCTATTAATAATTTTCTATCATATTTCGCAGCTAATTTCAAGGCCCCAGGAAGTTCTTCCTCGTTGTGGACTTTAGTAATGCCAACACTCGACCCCAAATTAGCAGGTTTTACAAAACAAGGATATCCTAAGTGTTCAATTTTTTTCTTTATAGCTTCTAAGTCTTCAATCTCTTTTCTATATACTACTACAAAATCAGGTGTAGGTAGCCCCGCTTCCTTAAAAATCCTTTTTGTAAAAACTTTATCCATGCATAAAGCAGAAGAAAGCACATTAGCACCTACATAAGGCATGTCTAATAGTTCTAAAAGCCCTTGTATAGTCCCATCTTCTCCATTAGGACCATGTAAAACAGGAAATACCACGTCTATAGGATAAAAACCGTTTTCTCCATCTTCGAAAGTTATTATTCCTCTATACTTTGTAGAAGCTCCCATAATTGCAGGAATTCCTTCTTTTTCCCATTCTCCAGTTTCTATTTTCCCCACATCTCCTCTATACAGATACCATTCTCCTTTTTTTGTAATACCTACCATGTAAATCTCGTATTTATCTTTATCAAGGTTGTTTATTATAGACTTTGCAGACATTAAAGAAACTTCATGTTCTCCTGATTGTCCGCCAAATAAAACAGCTATTTTCTTCTTTTCCATTCTCTCACACTCCACTAATTTTTCTTACATTATCTTTATTCTACTCTTTTAAGAATATGTATTCAAGAAAAATTTTATTTTATAAATTTAAAGCCGGGAAAGAAGATGTTTCTTCCCCAGCTTGGTGGGCATTTAGAAGGTGGTATTTCCGTTGTTATAATTTCCCACAAGCATTTTTTCTGCTTTTTCGATTGCAAGTTTTACAAGATTACCGCAATTTCTAGAAGAAACACTTCCCCAACCTTCCTTCATTACTGTGTCGTAAACGCCGAGTTCTTTAGCCAACTCATATTTAAGTTGGTCAGACATTAAGCCTCTGCGTCTACCCATTTTTATCCCCTCCTTCTTTTGCCCTACAATTATTTTGCACTTTAAAAGCACTTTTATGTTATGGACTACATGGTCAAATCTCCATGTTCTGTTTTTATAACCTTTAAAATTTTTTCTTCATTTCCATTTAATGCATTTATATAGACGTAAAAAGTATCTCCTTTGTAGGTCCCCTTAAATTCATAAGCTAATACTTCTTTCCCGCTTTCTAAAGGAATAAGTGTTAATTTCCTTCCTTCTATTTTTAAATTTTTATTTACTTTTTGTTCCGCTTCTTTTTCCGTAAGTTTTGGTTTTTCTAATTTTCTTTCCGTATGATTCATGTAGTAAGCTGTAGCGTCAAATCCGATTATGTCACCATTGTCAAGTGCCACTTTCACTTTGACAATGTCTGGATACAAATATACCTCATCTTGTACAGGAACAAAATTAAACTGTACACTACCATCTGCCTTCATAGAATAAGTACTTTCCACGTTTTTGAAACCGTGTTTTTCTAAAAATTTTTTAGCATACTGCAAAGCTTGTGATTGAGAAATATTTATTTTATTCACACTTCTCTGATCCATCATCCATACAACATATCCACCTTTTTGACTGACATTTATATAAACAGGTAATTTACCTGGAGATTTTAATTCTACGCCATAGGCTTTTATTTTTCCATTGTTAGGACTATACTTGTTTTGTGATTCTACAGGCTTTCCATAAAAATCTTTTGCTATTTGTAAAGCTCTATCGTAAGAAACTTCTTTCCCAACTAAACCTTTAGGTGTAGTCTTTGCTAAACTTTCAGAAAAAGGGCCGTCATATATCAAAGTAGGGTAATTTGTCATAGTCTGATTGACATTACTCATTTTTACATTTAAAATCTTTCTATCAATCTCTCCCATTTTTTGTGTACCTTTTTGACGTAAGTTTCCAAGTTCATATCCACCTTGAATTTTTTTTCTTAAGTCTTGTAAGTTTTTACCTAAAAATACCGCATAATTCTGTAATTTCGTAAGGGTTTCTAAATCTTGTTGTGATAATTTTTGCCCTGAAGCAACTTTTTTTGTAAGACTGTAAGCGTAATCGCCAATTTGTGTCAAAAACTTTGAAGTATTATCTATTTCAGGCTGCCCTATAGGAAGTTGATTTAAGTGCTCTTGCCCTGAAAAAGCTTCTCTCCATATTTCATCTAAAATTGGAATAGTAGTTTTATCTGAAGAAGCTACCATTAGTTTTCCCATAGAAGTTTCGATGTTCTCTACGTTAGACACCAATTGATAAAAAGACCTATCATATTGTGCTTGTAAATACCTGTGATAAGAAATTTTTTCAATATATTGTCTATATCCCCATGCTCCGAGGATTAATATTAAAATTAAAGCAAAAGCCGTCAAGCCCCGTTTTAACATTTTTTCACCTCACCTTGCAAAGATATGGCTGCCTATTTGGGTTATAATTGGCCTGTTAAATATCCAATAACTTGTCACTCTCGCAGCGTTGTAATAATACAATGCACCACCAGTAGGGTCCCATCCAGCAATCGCATCTCTTGCCGCCCTTATGCTGTCATTTGTAGGAGGTAGCCACATTTGACCATCATCTACTGCTGAAAAAGCCCCAGGTTGAAATATAACACCTGCTATAGTTTTTGGAAACCTCGGGTCTCTTACTCTATTCATCACCACAGCTCCAACTGCAACTTTTCCAATGTAAGGTTCCCCTCTGGCTTCTCCATTTATAAGCATTGCCAAAAGATAGACATCGTCATTTGTAGTAACAGAAGAAGAAGCGTAATAAGCCGCTAAATCCTGTGCAGTAGTCGTAAAACCTAGAGCTACTTTTGTATCATCATCTACAATGCCAGTAACTCTAAGGCCATTATATGCTTGAAATTTTCGAACTGCCAGCCACGTTCTAACCCCAAAAAATCCATCTACAGCTCCCGTATAATATCCCCAGTCTTTAAGCCGTGCTTGCACTTTGGCAACATCACTACCTGTATTCCCCCAATAAAGGTTAGACATAGCTGTTTTTGTTAAATCATAAGCCGCATATTCAAAAACCACTGTTATAAAAATAATCAAAATTGTTATTATAATTTTGATGCGGAGAATAAAATCTTTTCTCATTTTGAACCTCCTTTTCTTTAGTATTCGTAAATATTTTTTGTAGTAGTAAAAGTATTATACGCCGATTTTAACCTAAAAAAATTAAAGCGCCCTTTAAGGCGCCATCCATGCCATTTTAAATTTATTATAATATTCCTCTAAAATTTCAACTATTTTAAATTTAACTTCAGGTTTTTGTTTTCTGATAAGGTCCATTTCATCTTGAGAAAGGTATTTGGCCACTTCCTCTGCAGTTTGTGTATCTGTAAACCCGTGGGTAACATCAATAAAACAAAGGGGAGGAAATATTACACACCACCAATTTTTACCTTCTCCGTTTCCGATAACTACTTTAAGCGCATTATAATTCCCCGCAGGAAGAGTAATAGTTCCATAATACCGTGTAGGAAAATCAAAGGTGCCATAGGCAACTTTCACACCATAATTCTTACCCTCTTTACGAATTACTTCCTCAGCAACCTTTTTAATCTCCTCAATACTTTGTTTTATAATCCTTTCCGAATCTTTTAAATCTTTTACTTTTTCAAATTTAGGCGTTAAATCAACAAGTATAGCATCTCTCACCTTAAGTTTTAATTCCTGGTCTTCTTCGGAATCGCTGTTAGCAATCACATGAAACCTTATTAATTTACGGGATAAGTCTTCTTTTTGCAAATTGGAAGATTTAGCCCCATAAAAATTTACTGCTATAATAATTGCTAATACCAACAACGCAATTAACCGTTTCATGTCTTATCCTCCATTACAAATCTTTAGTCTAACTAAAGTATTGCCAAATATATTAAAAAATATACCCTTCTACCTGAAAAGCCCTATCCTTCGGACATGAGAAGTAACATCTACTTTTATCTCTACTTCCGGGAAAATTTTATCCCAGTCTTTCCCCACCTTTTCCCATAAACTCGGATGATATTTTTCAATATAATCTCCTATACCTAGCATGTCTACTTTCAATTCTTTTTGAAATCTATTTATAGCTTTTTGTGTCATCTTCTTTATTTCGTCACTAGTTTTTCTTTCTATGACGTTTAACAAATCACCTTTCATCATTTCTCCATGCTTTTCAAAAGTATATTCTGTTATATCTCCTTCCACTTGAAGTTCAACTCTATAAATAATTTTTCCATTTTCTTCTTTAACAGACCGCCTTCTCCTAACATTTGAAATATTAAAAGGAATCACTATTTTTCCATCACCACTAGGCACACTAACATCAACATCTCCTCCTCTAACAAGGCCAGCAAGCCACATGTACCCCATGTTTTCCTCATCTCCCAGCCAACCCGCCAATTTGTAATTTTTGATAATTGCTGAACCCGCTATTTTAATTTCATCTTTTCCTGCAATTATTTTTGGAATTATCGCATTACCATTTGTCTCATGAAGAGACTTAGTGATTTTATTATAGTCAATTGTTGGAAATCTTGATGTCCTGTTGTAATGTTTGAATATATCTCGAATATAAGCTCCTGTATTTGGTTCCATCTCATATTTTTTTAGAAGAATATCCTGAGCTTTTTGCGGAGTTACAAGAAGATAAACTTTACGGCTCAATTCATAACTCCTGTCAAGAGAATCTAAAACTTGTTGAAATTTATCCTTGTTTTCCACTACGTCTTTGCCAAAAATAATAGCTTGTGTATGACCTAAATACAACGCTTTATCAATTCTTGTACTTATATGCCTTGATGCAGAAAAAATTGTATCAGCTACTTCAGAAACAGCAAAACTTGGCTTTTCACTTCCTCCTCCACCACCGCTGGTACCTTTTGTTATTTGGGCAGCATTAGGAAATTGAAAAGTCACAACATATCTTTTATTCGAAGAAGATAAATCTATGCCAATTGCCATCACAAAAGCTCTATCTTCTATTTCAATTTTATCCCAACAGCCTGTCAACATGAGAAGAATTAAAACCCATAATATCACTATTTTAAGTTTTCTCTTCATCTTTACCACCTAATCTTTTAACTTTTAAAATGATATACAGCAGTATTGGCAATATAGCAATAAAAAACACTGACATGTACTGAGAAACATAACCCGCATATTTATAAACTGTCACAATAGAATCAGGGATTAAGGATATCAAATATATTATTGGAACTGCCGGCAATACAAAATAAGAATGTTCTCTTGCCTTTAAAAGTTTTGAAAGAATCAAAGTGGCAAAATAGTGAAAAGAATAAATGGTAGTAAAAATGGTGAATGTCCATATTCCCATTATAATTCCCTCTACATTTTCAATGAAAAATACAGGGAAATTAATAGATTTAATGAGGGTCAAAAAAGGCCACAACTGTTCCCTTGTTTCCTTGTATCCAAATATGCCGATTACAAAAAAAGTTATATACATGTAAAACAACATCGTAGAGAACATTGCTGAATTGACACTTCTTTTTAATTTGTCCCTATCAATTACATATGGAAAAAGCAAGTACAATATCTCAAAACCAACAAAACTATATGTAGTCATAAGCATTCCTTTAAAAAACTTAATTAATGAAACTCTCATAAACGGAAGAAAATTGCTTAAGTCTACATCAGTTAAAGCCGTCAAAAAAAGTAATACAAGGGGTATCACCATTATAGGAAACAAAATTTCTGACATTCGTGCAATTGGTTCAAGTCCATATCTTACCAAATAAGCAGAACTAAAAAGCATAGTAAGAATTATAATTTCAATAGGAGTACTAGGTAACAGATATATTTTTAAAACTTCCCCAAAAATTCTTGCATCAAGGCTTACAAACATTACAAAGTAAAACACCAGCACAGCACTTATAACAATAGAAATAGGTCTTGTTATAAGTTTACCGGCATATTCAACAAAAGTTTCTGTAGGAAATTTAGAAGATAAATAAAGTATCAGCCTTGCAAAAAAAAGAGAAGCAATTCCTCCTCCTAAAATAGCTATAAGCCCATTAGGCCCTACCTCTTTTGAAACATCTGCAGGAAGACTTAATATTCCAGCTCCTACCATGGTAGTAAAAAGTATTATAGCAACTTGATTCGCAGAGATTTTGTCATTGTTTTTTATCATTGTTGTCTCTCCTATCATCTTCTATGCTTTCTATTTTTTCTTCTCTTAAATCCTTCATCTTTTTTCTATCAGGGGTATCTAAAATCTCCGGCCTGTTTTTAAAATACATCAAAGGAGCCTTTATCAAAGTATCCGCAAGGTCGCTTATGTCTATTTCCACAAATGGAGAAAGATAAGGAACTCCAAAACTTTTTAAAACAACCAAGTGAGTGAGAACCACCATAAACCCAAGCATTATGCCATATAAGCCAAAGACAGCAGCAAGAAGCATAAATATAAACCTAAGCATTCTAAAAGCAATGGCAGCGCTGTAACTGGGTATTGCAAAAGAAGCTACAGCTGTAACAGCTACTACTATTACCATGAGAGGACTTACAATACCCGCTTCGACAGCAGCTTGCCCTATAATGAGACCACCCACAATGCCAATAGTTTGCCCTATAGGTACAGGAAGCCTAACTCCCGCCTCTCTTAAAAGCTCAAAAGTCGCTTCCATAATTAAAGCTTCAAAAAAAGCAGGAAAGGGAATACCTTGTCGTGTTGCTGCAACATATAAAGTTAATTTAGTCGGTATAAGGCCAGGATGATAAGCCGTAAAAGCTATGTAAACTGCTGGTGAAACCAATGCTACAATTGCTGCAAGAAACCTTAAAATTCTTAAAAGGGAAGATATCATCCACCTTTCATAATAATCTTCAGGCGATTGAAAAAGAGTGGCGAGAGTAGTAGGTATTATGAGAGCAAAAGGAGTATTATCTGTCAAAATTGCCACTCTTCCCTCCAAAAGGGAAGCCGCAACCTTGTCAGGCCTTTCTGTGCTCAAAACTTGAGGAAATGGTGAATGCCAATCCTCTTCAATCAATTGTTCTATGTATCCACTTTCAAACACTCCATCTATTTTTATATTTTTAAGTCTTTTCATCACTTTATCCAACACATTTCTATCAACAATATCCTCGATATAAAGCACTGCTACGTCTGTATGAGTTCTTTCCCCAATCTGTATTTGTTTTATTTTCAAATTAGGGTCCCTTATCCGTCTTCTTACAAGGGCAGTATTTACCCTTATTGTCTCAGTAAAACCTTCCCGGGGACCTCTTATAACTGTCTCTGCTTCAGGAGAAGAAATTGACCTCATTTGCCAACCTTTACTAGAAATAATGACTATTTCAGGTGAGCCTTCAAACAATAATGCAGTGTCTCCACTCAATATTGATAAAATACATTTATCCAAGTCTGTAATCTGTTTTATGTCCCCTCCAGTTATAGTCCCTTTTTTTATAACCTCATATAAATTACCTTTTATCTTCTCAATAGAAGGGGCTGCTTGTCTTGAATCCAAAAGCAAAGAGTGGAGTACATGGTCATTTATGAGGTCTTTGTCTACAAGCCCATCTATAAATACAATTGCAAGATTATATTGCTGGTTTTCCCCCACCCAAATATCTCTATATATTACATCATCACAATCTTTTAATTTATTTTTTATATAATCTAAATTTACCTTAAGACTATTTGAAGCTAGTGTACCATTTTTCGCTTCCTTTTTATCGTTTTTTTTGCCAAATATCTTATCAAAAAATCTCATATTCTCCTCCTTACATAGGAAAAAAGGTTCGTAAAATAATAGCAACTATCCCAATAAAAACATAAAACAATCCAATCCACCTACACAGCTTAGCATCCCTATCCAGTCCTTTTCTCTCTAAAAATTTAGGCTCAATAAAAGCTTCATAAATCCCTACAATGAATACATTAGCAAACATATAAACTGTAAAGTATTGTCTTACAAAATGCAGTAAACTATACATACCATCACCTTCTGAATATATATTTTGCACTCAGAAAAAAAATATACAAAAAAAAATAGGCCTATGCCTATTTTCGACTGAGATATTTAGTTGCCATTACTACATCTTCTTCTTTATCAACATCGTTACCTATCTCTGGATATTCGGATATGATAGCCTTTCCATTTATGTTAAATAACTCTTCTGCTTTTTTCTCAATATGAGAAATTGAAAGTCTTCCTATTAAAAATAAAAATAATATCTTTCCTCCTAATAATTTCCCTAATTTCCATGGTCTTTTTCTATAAGCTATAAATTGTTTCGCATCTTTAATTAATCTATCTATGATTCCAGGATTAACATAAAAAATATTACCACCTGTAAAAACTCCTTCCTTTACCCGTGCATAAGTCCTTTTAGCCTCAGGAAACTTTTTTAAGTTATCTTCTTTTCTAACAATAGGATAACACAAGTCCGCTCCTGTAGCTTCTGACTTTTCAATAAAATCACAAACAGCTTCTTTAGTCAACATAGGAATATCACAAGTAAGAATCAAAACTCTTTTGTCATTTTTAAAAAGTTCTACTCCTTTTAAAACATTATCCATTATATTATCAGCTTGCTCAATGATAACATCTATACCTACTACTTTTTTAAGTTTTTCAGGATCTCCAACTACTGCAATTTTATCTATTTTATCACAACCTCTTAAAGCCTCAATTACATAAGAGATCATATATTTCCCTTTTATTTCTATAAAGGCTTTATCAGGCAACTTATCCTCTTTAGTACTGCCGGCCAAAATTATGGCATTCACCTAACTCACTCCTTGTAACTAAAATACTTTATGTCTTTTACAACCTCTGTCTGGAAATTGCGTATGTGTTTCTCTGCCCATTTTCGTGCAGCATCCGTATCTCTTGCTTCGATAGCCTCTGTAATTTTTTTATGTTCTTGATGTATTTTTTTCGCTTTTTTCTCTTCATTTATATATCTGACTCTAAATCTGTGTACATGTTCTTGTAAATTATTCATTATTTGAATTAATTTGTCATTTCGTGAAGCAGTAAAAATTAAATCATGAAACTCCTTGTCCAATTTTACTAGCCCTTCATTATCACCTTCTTCTATTTTTTTTTGAAATTCTTCTATAATTTTTTTTAATTTATCAATTTCCTCCTCCGTTATTCTTTCAGCAGCTAGGGAAGCAGCTAATCCTTCTAACGAACTTCTTACTTCTAAAACATTCAAAAGGTCCTTTGCATCCAAATCTGCCACATAAGCTCCCTTTCGAGGAACCATAACAACTAGCCCCTCAAGCTCCAATTTCCTAATCGCTTCTCTTACTGGAGTTCTGCTTACGCCCAGCTTTTCTGCCAGTTGAACTTCCATAAGTCTCTCTCCAGGTTTTAACTTACCTGTAATTATGGCATCCTTCATGTAATCAAAAACTACATCTCTTAACGGTTTATAATTTTCCAATGGAAGAAAATCATTCATACAATTCTAACCCCTTATCTATAGTTTTTGAAAAAAACACAAAACTGTAAACTTCTTTTAAATCCTCATAAGCTTTTCTAAGCTTTTCTAAATCGTCAAAAATTCCATAAACAGTGGGACCACTACCTGACATAGCACATCCTAATGCGCCTTTTTTAAGCAATTCCTCTTTTATTTTATTAATAATTCCATATTTCTGAGAAGTCACTAATTCTAAATCATTTTTTATATTTTCTGCAATTTTGTATATGTTTCCTTCTTGTATAGCTTGGACTACTGGAACAGTAGCATGATGACTTTTAAAATTAAGCCTATCCCATTTATCATAAATTTCTTTTGTGGAAATTTCAATATCAGGTTTTACAAGAAGTAAATTCATAGATGTAATTTTTAAATCCTCAAAAATTTCCCCTATGCCTTTCGCAAGCTTTGTCCCACCTTCCAGACAGAAAGGAACATCTGCTCCGACTTTCAGAGCAATTTCTTTTTTTTCTTCTTTTGACATATTTAAATTCCATAATTTGTCTAATGCAACAATTGTAGCAGCAGCATCAGCACTTCCCCCAGCAAGGCCGGCAGCTAAAGGGATTCTCTTGTCAAGCTTGACTAACACCCCTTCTTCCATTTGGTATTTTTCTTTTAGAAGGTTAATGACCTTCACTATTAAATTATCTTCTCCTAAAGGTACTCTATGGTCATTGCAAAAAACCTTGACTATTTCGCTTTTTTCAAACTCTAAAATATCAGCCAAATCAATTGATTGCATTATTGTAGAAATTTCATGATACCCATCTTCTCTCTTTCCTAATACATCTAAAGATAAATTAATTTTAGCATAGGCCTTTACTTTGATTTTTTTCATTTCTCCATCCCATCCACGCTCTTTCAATAATATTATAGTTATATATTATACATTATACAATAAATTTTCTGTAAAAAAAATACGCAGTCTCCTGCGTATCATTCTTCCATAGGTATTATTAATTTCATTCCCTCTGAAACTTTTTCTTCTTCTAAACCATTGGCAGAAATTAATTCTTCAAGGCCTACTCTATACCTTTTAGCGATATCCCACAAGGTTTCACCTTTTTGAATCATGTAAACAACAATGCTGTGTTTATTATCGATTTCTCTTGGGGCTTCGATTTCTTTAAGGTCTACAATAACCTCTATTTCTTTCTCTGCAAGTAAATCAACTGTATTATCAATTGCAAACTTTAATTCAATTTCTTTCATGGCTATTATTTCATAGGAAACATGAGAAATTTTTATATCAACCAACATGGGTCCTTTAACTTGACTTATCTCAACAAAAGTCTTAAAAGGATATTCATCTCTATAAGACTTTACACTACCTTCTTCAGACAAATATAAAATAGTATAATCTAATATTCCTTCTAAAACCAATTTATCTACATCTACACTGTAGTCAGATATAATAGGAATAACCACAACATCTATAAATCTTTTTAAGAGAGAAGGTAATTCTACATTAGTTTTGACTACAAATTGAGATTTATAAGATTGTAATTCCTCTATCACAGTTAAATTTTCTTTCATGGGTTGAATATAAGCTTTTGTACCATAGGCATCAACAGGAAGCTCTCTATCCTCCGTCTCAAACACTTGAACTTTTACCCTTATTGTGACTTCTATATCTAAAATAGTATTTTCTCCCTTTTCATCCTCCACTGCGGTTGTAATTACCTCCATGAGTTCCTCTTGAGTTTTAGCCGACATATAACTTAAAGCCCCAGGAATATCTACAAAATTTGCATAATTTAAATCTGTTTCTAAATTTCCAAATTCTCCTTCCTGTGAAATATATAAAATATTACATTGTACACTTCCTTGAACTATTACTTTGTTATCAGTGACTTTAATTTCCTCCGGTTTTACCGCCACATCTGTTTTTACGACTTTTTGAATAGGGGCTTCCCCCTCAGGAACTTTTATTTTATCTTTTACAAAGACTTCTACACTATTTTGCCCCACTGTATGCATTAACTTCACTTTTTTCTTTAGGGATTCCACTTTTATCGAATCTTCAGCTCCTATTACTACTTCTTTTTTATCAGATACTACTAACCTACATTGTATCTTTATTACAGCTCTCATACTTATTTTTCTACTGTTTACCAACTTGTAGTCAACATTTTCAACATTTGCAACTAACATACATCTGCTCCTCTTATCAATACCTTCATCCTCAATTACATGTGAATAGTCAATTTCTTTTTCAATCCTTTCAAGCTCTCCATTTTTTTCGCCCAAATACAAAATATCTAATGCTAATTTACCTTCAAACTGAACTTTTCCTTCTGTCACAAAAACTTCATTAATATATGTCCGAGGATTTAATGCCAAAAGTACCAGCACGTCCGGTTCATTCTCAGGAACAATTATATCACTCTCTACCAGAAGTTGAGTATCATATGTACCCGATACAGAATCAAACTCTAAAATATCTTTATACACCTGTGGCATGCTTTTACCTCCTTAAAATAATAGTCCTTCACAATAAGATATGCTAATATAATATATAGTTATTGAGGTAAAATTATGCCAAAAAAATAAGACCGAATATCTTCGGTCATTGGAGACACTGGATTTTTTTATTTCCTTCCATCACTGTCAACTCTACTGTATCTGTCAAAATATCTGAATAACTGTAAGAAACCCTCCGGGTCGCTCCTTGTCCATCTAATACCACAATAAAAATGCTCGGATATGTCTTTTCTAATAATCCCTCTTTTATTATGGTCTTTTTTCTGCCACCATTTGTTTTAAGGCGAACTCGAGCACCTATATGTTTATCCAATTGTTTTTTTATTTCATCAAGGGTTGATCTATCTGCCACCACTATCAACTCCTTAACACATGCTGTGAATATTGTACCACAATTTTCAGACAATGTCAAGGGTATAATATTATATCAGTGCACCTGCCTACTTGTCAATAATGATTTTTATACAAAAAACAAAAAAAATATGCAAATCTCAGAGATATTTGCATTTAATCAATAATTTTTAGCTTAAGGAGTAAATTAATTTAATATTTGCCTTTTGGAATGCCATATCTAAATTTTCCTATTGTCTGCAATCCTCCAATTCCTGGTGCTCCCGTTATAGTGTTTTCTATTAATTCTTCAATTTTTACAAGCTCATTTATATGGGAAAAAGCTACTTTTTCACTTACCAAGACTGGATCAAGGCAGTGTATTAAAACCCTTTCTGGAGAGCTGGCATAATTAGCTCCCGCCTTTATAAGAGCTTCGTAATTTGATTGACAAGCTCCTGCAAAAATCACTAAATTGTCAAGTGCAGGTTCGTATTTCCTTGCATTTTTAACCGCTTCCACAAAATATTTAGAATTTCTGTAGTTATTTATATCGCCATAATCCCTACTATTGCTTCTTATACTATCATGACCTGTAAGAACCAATATATCCGGCCTATATTTTTCTAAAAGGTCATACACCTTATCTGGTTGTTCTTCTTCCTTTACTACTACTCCTACGACTTCCATACCCACCTTTTTATAGGCATCAAGACATATATTTAAATATTCTTCATCTCCGTCTATGTGAAGGACTTTTCCTGGCCTTCCGTAAGGCTCTTGCCGACTTGCACGTACCATCCCTTTTTTTCGCTGAAGGCTTTTTGAAGAAGCAATTTTTTTTAAAAGGTATTCTGCCTTTTCTTTATAAGGCCTATCATATTCCGCAATTTTGGCGCGAGAAACCTCTATAAGGTCATCTTCTGGTGCATCTGCAATTATTCTCATGTTTAAACCGTGTAAAAGATAATGTCTTACTCCTTTATTATCTATAACATTAATGACTCTAAACAAAATGTCAGAGCCATAAGACTTTCTCATTACAATGTCATTAATGCGAAAAGCCATAAATTAACCCCCCTGCGCAGCTTAATTTATAGTTTATAATATGCAGAGGGGTATATATAGGTGTATATAAATTTATTCTTCCATCTGTTTACCCAAAAAAGCAGCAGCCGTTTCAGCGATTTTTGCTTCAACTTCTGTAACTGCTTCACCGGCTTCTTTAGTAAAAATCACCACACTTCCTATTGTATCTCCTCTTGAAATAATAGGAACTATAACTTGAGATGTAATGTTAAATTCCTGTCCATCTGCTATTTTAATCGGTCCTTTATCTTTCCCTGTTCCAAGCATTATCGTCTTTTTTGCTTCCAAATATTTTTCTAATTCTTGACTTATTGGTTTATCAATTAATTCTTTTTTTGCAACTCCGGAAACAGCTATTACATTATCTGTATCTGTAATACATACAGGGTGTTTGGTAGATTGATATATGCTATCAGCGTATTCTTGCGCAAAATCGCTTAATTCACTTATTGGAGAATATTTCTTTAAAATTATCTCTCCTTCTCTATCTGTAAAAATTTCCAAAGGGTCTCCTTCCTTGATTCTTAATGTTCTTCGGATTTCTTTAGGAATAACAACTCTCCCTAAATCATCTATTCTGCGTACAATTCCTGTAGCCTTCAAAGTAAATACCTCCATTTCCTAAAATTTTTAGCTCAAGATTAGTATTTATATTTTTCCATAAATTTATTCGCAAAAAAAAGACCGGCAACTAAATTGCCGGCTTTTTTATCCTACTGTTACTTTTATCCTACTGTTACTTTTATGTTTTGAGGAAACTTTTGTATTTTTGCTGCTTTCTCAAGGGCATCATATTTTTCTATAATAACTTGATTTTTCTTATCATCTAACAAATAACTTTCTATAGTATCTTTTACTTCATCAAAAGGTTTTATTATAACACCATCTGACTTTATTATATGGTATCCATAATCAGTCTTAACAGGTTTTGATATTTCACCTTTCTTAAGTGAAAAAACTACTTGGTCAAACTCTGGAACCATAACGCCATGAGGAAATTCTCCCAGATCTCCTCCTTGGTCTTTTGTAGCCGTATCAACAGAATACTCTTTTGCTAATGTGGCAAAATCTTCACCCTTCATAAGGCGGTTGTATATATCCTGGGCTATTTTTTCATCAGACACTAATATATGACTTGCCTTTACTGTTTCGAATTGGTCTTTATTATCCTCATAGTATTTTTTCAACTCTTCCTCTGTAATTTTTACATCTTTTGTATATTCCTCAAAAAGCTTATTTATTAAAAGATAATTTTTTACATCTTCTTTTGTAATATCTTTATTAAATTCTTTCTCTCTTTGATACTCTTCCTCTATTTCTTTATCTGAAACTGTAATATTATTTTTTAGAGCTTCTTGTAACAGCAATTTTTGAGCAATCAAACTATCAAGTACATTTTCTTTTACCACATCTAAAAACTTTTTCCCTTCGTAATCCTGATTCCATATGTCTTTTGTATATTGCGGACTACTTTCAATTTGAGCCTTTACTTGGTCAAAAGCTTTTCTATATTCGGCATTAGTAATGTTTTCCCCATTAACAGTTGCAACAACCTCTTTTTTGGCAGAGCAAGATACTAGCAAAAATACTATAAAGCCAAAAGACAAAATTAAAGCTATTTTTCTTTTCAAAATGACATCCTCCTGACTTTAAAAAGTTTACATAGGTATAGCTTTATTATATATCATATTTATCCTAACTGCAAATTTTTTATTTTTTCGTGCATGTCAAAATTTTGTAGCTTATTTACGCAGACATCTTTTCTACCAATTCAATAAGCTCTTTTTGCAGAGTCTCTTTTTTATTGAACCTATAAGTTAGATATGGCTGTAGTTGATTTGAAAATATTAAATTTCCTCCATATTCTTTTATTATTTTCTCTATAACCTCCATTTTAACCGATTCTATGTTTTTAAATTTTAAAATAACAGTGTTCCCTTTTTCTGTTATTTCAGTAATATTGGCTTTAGAAGCAATAGCCTTTAAATAAGCAATTTCCAGCAGTGCCTCTACAGGCTTTGGATAATCTCCAAACCTATCTACAAGCTCTTCTGAAATTTCCACCATATCTTCTCTAGATTCTATAGAGGCAATTTTTTTGTACATCTCTAATCTTGAATTCTCGTCTTCAATATAGGAAGAGTCAATATAAGCATTGACTTTTATATCTATTGTGGTAGTAATCTCCTCCTTAGGAGCTTCTCCCTTCAAATTCCGTATAGCCTCCTCTAAAAGCTTTAAATACAAGTCATAACCAATTGCGCCAATATGGCCATGTTGTTCTGCTCCAAGGAGATTACCTGCACCTCTTATCTCTAAATCCCTCATGGCAATTTTAAATCCAGAACCAAATTCAGTAAACTCTTTTATCGCCTCTAACCTTTTTTCAGCCACTTCGCTTAAAACTTTATCCTTTCTATAGGTAAAATAGGCATAAGCCAGTCTATTTGACCTACCCACTCTTCCTCTTAATTGATACAATTGAGATAGCCCTAACTTATCTGCATCATAAACTATAATGGTATTCACATTTGGTATATCAAGCCCTGTCTCAATTATTGTAGTGCTTACTAAAACATCGTATTCCCCATTTAAAAAGTCAATCATCACTTTTTCTAATTGACTTTCCTCCATTTGCCCATGAGCCACAGCTACCCTGCAACCGGGAACCAAATCTTTTACCAAAGAAGCCATCTTTTCTATGCCATTTACTCTATTGTAAACAAAATAGACTTGTCCTCCTCTTCCAATTTCCCTCAAAATAGCATCTTTTATTAACTCTTCATTGAATTCTACCACATAAGTTTCTACTGGAAATCTGTCTTCAGGAGGATTCTCTAATACGCTCATATCCCTTATGCCAATTAAAGACATGTGTAAAGTTCTAGGAATAGGAGTTGCTGATAATGTCAAAACGTCTATATTTTCTTTGAGTTTTTTTATTTTTTCTTTATGAACAACTCCAAACCTCTGCTCTTCATCTATAATTAAAAGTCCTAAATCCTTAAATTTCACGTCATTTTGTAAAAGCCTATGAGTACCAACAATAATATCGATAGTCCCTTCCGCCAAGCCTTTAATTATTTGTGCTTGTTCTTTGGGAGTCCTAAAACGACTAAGCATCTCTATCTTCACAGGAAATTCCTTAAACCTTTCCATGAAATTAGTATAATGCTGATAAGCCAAGATAGTTGTAGGGCACAAAAAAGCAACTTGCTTTCCATCAGCTACTGCTTTAAAAGCAGCCCTTAAAGCAACTTCTGTCTTACCATACCCCACATCTCCACAGAGAAGTCTATCCATTGGCTTATCTTTTTCCATGTCCTCTTTAATCTCTTTTATACACCTTAACTGGTCTTCTGTCTCTTCATAGGGAAATTGCTCTTCAAACTCCCTTTGCCATGGAGTATCAGGAGAAAAAGCATGTCCTTTAGCTATCTGTCTTTTGGCGTAAAGTTGTAACAAATCCTTAGCAAGGTCTTCTACTGCTTTTTTGGCTTTTCTTTTTGCTTTAAGCCATTCGCTGCCCCCCAATTTATTTAATTTAGGAGGATTGTCTGTAGGCCCTACATATTTTTGCACAAGGTCTAATTGTTCCACCGGTACAAAAAGGGTATCTCCCCCGGCATAAATTATTTTTAAATAATCCCTTATAATCCCATCTACTTTTATCTTTTCTATGCCTTCATACTTTCCTATACCATAATTTACATGTACGACATATGACCCTACTTCTAATTCAGTAAAGCTCTTTATCTTATCGGCGTTTTTAATTTTCACAGTTTTTTTGCTCTTTCTAGTCTGTCCAAAAATTTCTCCCTCAGTTATGACAGCAAATTTTGCATCCACATATTCAAATCCCTTGCTGACAGAGGCAGGATATATCACTACTTGCCCTTTTTGTATATCGTATTCACTGTCTTCAATCACTGCCGCATCAATATTAAAACTTTCAAGTGTATCCTTTAAAATTTTTGCTCTTTCCTGATTCCCACTTAAAAGCAAAACTTTATATCCTGCATTTTTATAATACTTTAAATCATCTATCAAAATATCAATTTTGCCGTGAAAAGGATGCATAGACCTTGATATAAAATTAACAATTTTTCGCGGCTGTAGATCATTGTCAGGCTTTGCTAAAGTATTTACTATGAGTAAAAAACTATTTTTTGCCTTTTTTAATATTTCCTCATAATCGAAAAAAAGCCTGCTTTGCTCTGGCAAAACTTCTCCTTTTTCTAATAAAGCCTTGAAATTTTCATTGAATTCCATTTGAAGGTTATTTACCCTTTGCTTAATACGGCTGCTCTCGTCTAAAATAATAACTGCCTCTTCTCCCACATAATCAACAATAGAATAAACCTCATCATAAAAATAATCTATAAGTTCATGAATATTTTCCACCCTTTTAGCTTCCGTAATCTCCTCCATAATTTCCTCAAATTTTTGCTGTAATTTTTCTGCAATTCCGCTTTTTGATTTTTTTATTTTTAATAAATAGGAATTTAAAGACTTGGAAACCGCTGAAATCCCTTTTTTAATATGCTTTTCTTCCGCGATAAACTCTGTAGCAGGGAAAATATTTATTTTATCAATATTTTCTAAAGACCTTTGGGTGATCACATCAAAAGTCCTTATGGAATCTATTTCATCGTCAAAAAGTTCAATTCTATAAGGATATTCTTCAATAGGAGAAAAAACGTCAATTATTCCCCCTCTCACACTAAATTGCCCTTTTCCTTCCACTATTTGAACTCTTTCATATCCCATTGCCACAAAATTTTTTATAACCTCTTGTAAATTTACAATATCACCTATCTTAAAAAACATCTGATACTTTTCAAATAAATTCATGGGTATGAGTTTGCCTATTGCTGCATCTATAGAAGTAACTACCGCATGGGGAGTTTCCCTTGTCAATTTTTTAATTACTCTTAACCTCTGAGATACCATCTCTTGACTGGCAGCATCTATTTTATAAAACAAAGCTTCTCTCTTGGGAAATAAAGAGGCATTGCCAAAACTAAAAGAATACAAATCTTCGTATATTTTTCTCGCTTCTATATCATCAGGAGCAATAACTAACACTTTTTTATTAAACTTGCTCATTATATAATGAGCAACATGAGCTTTTTGAGAATCTGTAAGCCCATAAGCTAAAAGGGGGCCTTTCCCTTGTTTTAAAAATTCTTCTATTGTTTTTATTTCTTTTAATTCTTCTATTTGGCGAGTAAACATGTTCATCACCTCAACATAAGCCTATTCCATAAGCCGTGTATTAAAGAAGTTACAATAATAGCCCAAAAAATATTTGTTTGCATTACTAATATGTAAGAGGTTATGCCAAAAAAGCCGTGGCTTAAAATACTCAAAATAGAAGCCCTTAAATTGATTTCATAGGAAGCTTTTATGTAATCATTTACTGCCTCTGTAACCCCAAATATCAAATGAGACAAAAGAATAGAGGAGGTCAAATACCCTACAACTGTCTTACAGGTTTCTTCAATGACTGGTACAAGATAAATTATAGCTTTTTTGTTGTATTTATTTACTGCCATCTTATTCAGAAAATACGCTAAGATTACACCAGCAATTCCAGACAATAGCCACATATGTTCTTTTTTCTCCTTCAATTGCCTTTTTGCAAACCGTTAAACTTGCTCATAGCATGTTCTATCCCATTTTCTATAATATCTATCACCGCATCTGCTGCTTTTATAACAGCTTCATCAATTAGTTTTTTCTCTGACTCTTCAAACTTTCCTAATACATGACTTACTAAATCCTTTTGTGGTTTTCCAATTCCAATTCTAACTCGTGGAAACTCTTCGCTATTTAAAAGATATATGATAGAATTCATTCCATTGTGACCACCTGAACTGCCTTTTTTTCTTATCCTTATTTTACCCACATCCAAATCTTTGTCATCATAAATTACAATTACATTTTCAAGTGGAATTTTATAAAAATTTACAGCCTCATATAAAGCTTCACCACTTGAATTCATAAATGTCTGCGGTTTTAAAAGAATTATTTTTTCTCCTTTAAAATAATCTTCCCCCATAAGGGATTTAAACTTTAATTTTGTTACATTTATGCCTAACTTTTTAGCCAATTCATCTATTACCATAAATCCTATATTGTGTCGCGTTTGTTCATATTCTATACCAGGATTTCCTAAACCTGCAATTATGAACATACAACCACCCTTCCTTATCAAATTAATTATACATGATTAAGCAAAAAAAAGCTATAACATGCACAAAAGATTACCGGCAAGTCACTTGCCGGTAATCTTTTGTACGAAGGAGGCCTTTATTTCATTTATTGAAAGTTTGCACTGCTTTGTAATTTTACATTAACTGTAAATGTTCTGCCATTTCTCCAAATTGTCACCTTTATTACATCTCCAACTTTGTGGTCATCTAGTATTCCTTGTAAATCCTCAAAGGAAGTAATGTCTTTACCGTCAACCTTTATTATCACATCTCCTGGTTGAATTCCAGCTTGTTCTGCTCCACTATTTGGCTGAACCTGAACTACATATACCCCTACAGGCAAATTATATCGTTGTGCATCTTGTTCTGTAATGGTTTGAGCACCTATACCCATCATAGGTCTTTCTACATAACCATATTTTATTATTTGGTCAATTATAGGTTTAGCTTCGTTTATTGGAATTGCAAAACCCATACCCTCAATAGGAGTCCCTTGGCTTTGAAACATTCCAAACGGGTCCTGAATACTTGACCCTAGTGAAGTAAGCTTAACACTTGTTATACCTATGACTTCTGCTTTACTATTTACAAGGGGTCCTCCACTGTTGCCAGGATTAATAGCTGCATCTGTTTGTATAAGTTTGACAGGTCCATAATCACTTTGGAGGTTTCTGTTAAGCCCGCTTATTATACCAGCAGTGACCGAACCTGCAAAAGAACTTCCCAAAGGATTTCCTATAGCAATAGCCAGTTCACCCGGTTGAAGCTTTGAAGAATCACCTAATTCTACAACAGGTAAATTAGAAAGATTTATTTTAACTACTGCGAGGTCTGTTCTTTCATCTTTTCCTATAAGTTTTGCATCAGCACTTCTTCCATCTAAAAGTTTTACTGTAATTTTTGATGCTCCATCAATTACATGGTTATTGGTAACAATATATCCATCCGAACTTATTATAAAACCAGAGCCGCTACCTTTTGGAACATATCCTGTTCTATAACCATTGGTATAAGCAGCACTTGTATCAATTTCTACAACTGCTGGACTCACTATTTTGTAAATGTTGGGTATCAGATTTAAAATGCCGCTTTCGTCTGACGAAGTAGTATTTAGAGGTAAATATCTTGTAACAACTTGAGCTGACGCATTATTTTGGCTTCCATAGTATTTCATTACAGCCCCCGTAATTCCTCCGCCGATTAAAGCTGCCACTAACGCTACTGCGATAAAATAAGCTAGCATCCTTCTTCTAAATCTTTTAACCATTTTGCCAAGGCTCTTTTTATTGTTTCTAAATTTTACGTTAGAAGGTATCATAGAAGTTTCAAACTTCTCATAAGGTTGCTGCTCCTCAATTATTTCTTGGTACATTTTTTCCTCGTTGGAAGTCTCTTCTAGTTTATTTTCTGGTAAAGTCATATCATGTTCAGTATCATTTTTCTCAATTTTATTTTCAAAGTCTTTTTCGTAATCCATATTACCCCTCCTTTTGTTCTTTTTTTTAATTATAACCTTCTTTTATTAACAAATTATGAACACGATGTAAAGATTTTAAGTAATTTTTATTAAAAAATTTTTTGCACTGCTTTTTATAAATAAAGTGCGGCCCAAGTATTCGCTTGGACCGCTGAAAAGGGAGGTCAAGGAGAGGCATTTGTCACTTTTAAATATTATTATATCCTTTATTTATGAATAAAGTGTTAATAAAGTGTAAATATTTTGTTGCAATTTTTTAAAACTTTTTCACCGGCAAAGTAAAAGTAAAGGCAGCACCTCTGCCTATTTTGCTTTCTACCCATATTTCCTCGTTATGAGCATTTATAATACGCTTTACGATATAAAGCCCAAGACCTGCACCATCTTTTCCCCTCGACTTGTCCGCTTTATAAAATCTGTCCCATATATGCTCTTGGTCTTCAGGAGAGATACCTATTCCATTATCTTTTATAGTAATAAATACCTTGTCATCTTTTGTTTCAGTAAAAATGTGGATTATACCTTTTTCTTTGGAAAACTTTATTGCATTATCTATAAGATTTGACAAAACTTGCTCTATCTTGTCCTTATCAGCTATTACTATTCGTCGGTCTTCTTCAAAATCAACTTTAACGGTGAGATCTTTTTCCACTATTCTTTTTTCAAATTTTATAACTGCAAGTCTTATAAGTTCATTTATATCAAATTCCGTCTTGTGTAGTGGAAATTGCCCTGACTCAAGTTTAGTCATTTCAAGAAAATCGTCTATGAGTCGAGACATTCTCCTCGTTTCTTTTTGCACTATTTTAAGATAATCGCAAGCTTTTTCTACCGGAATAGTACCGTCTAATATTCCGTCTATATATCCCTGTATAGAAGTTAATGGAGACCTCAATTCGTGGGAAACATTTGCCACAAAATCTTTTCTCATGTCTTCTAACTGTTCTAACTCTTTTGCCATAACATTAAAGGACTTAGCCAACTCCCCTATCTCATCTTCTTCTCTATGCTGTACCCTTGCAGAAAAATTCCCTTTGGCTAATTGCTGAACGGCTAAACTCATCTCTTTAAGAGGCTGAGATATTTTGCTGGAAGTATAAGAAATGAGCACAAAACCTATTATAAGAGCTACTCCTCCAGATAAAAGCATTAAAAGAAAGATGTTAATAATAGTTTTATTCATTTCTGTCAAAGGAGCATGCATAAATATGGCCCCTTCAATCCGGCCCTTTATGACAAGAGGCACTCCCACTGTTAAAACAGGTTGATTAAATCTTCCACCAAAATATCCTTTTTTTACAACAGATTGTCCATCTAAAATACTTTTTATTTCATCTTTACTGAGGCTTACCCCCGTCCAAGCTTTGCCATGTTTATGCGATTGACTGTAAATTAACCCTTCTTTATCTACAATCCATACAGTAGCATTAATCAACCTAGTGACAACATCTAATTCTTGATTCCATTTATCTATGTTTATGTCTCCTACCGCAAATTCATTTAAAATTGCATTTATTTCTTGAGCCTCTTCTAACATTATTTTTTCTTTGTCAGCAAAGTAATAGTTTTGAAACATCAGATAAAACATTCCTGAAAGAATAGACAAAGTAATAAGGATTATAATTATGTTGCTTATAAAAAGTTTTTTAAAAAGACTATTTTTGGTCAAATTTAGTTCACCTCAAATTTATAACCTACACCCCATACAGTGGTAAGTTTCCAATTAATGCCATCTCCTATTTTTTCTCTAAGTCGTTTTATATGAACATCTACCGTGCGACTATCTCCCATATAATCATAACCCCATACATTTTCTAACAGCTGGTCTCTTGTGAAAACCCTGTTAGGATGCGTACATAAAAAATATAAAAGTTCTAACTCCTTGGGAGTCAAATCCACATTTTGCCCTTTATAAACAACCTTATATTCGCTCAAACTTACATAAAGGTCTGGGTAAGAAACAGCCCGCCTTTCATCGCTTTCCGGCTCATACCTTCTTAAAACCGCTTTAACTCTTGCTATTAATTCTTTCCCATCAAAGGGCTTTACAATGTAGTCATCAGCGCCAATCTCTAAAGCCAATACCTTATCAAGAGTATCCCCTTTTGCAGTAAGCATTATTATAGGCACCTTTGAAAATTTTCTGACTTCTCTGCAAAGAGCAATACCATCAATCCCTGGTAACATTATGTCAAGTATGACGAGCCTTGGTGGATTAGTTTGGATCTTCTTTAAGGCTGTTTGTCCATCGTATATTTGTTCTACTTCAAATCCCTCTTTTTCAAGGTACAAAGACACTATTTCACATATATTCTTGTCATCATCCACTACATAAATCTTTGGATTCTCTCCCACAAAACCACCCTCTATGCCGAGTTTCCTTGCTTAAATTATATCATAAAATTTAAGGATAATAATAAAAAAGGCACCATAAGTGCCTATTCGAACAATTTACTGACAGACATGCCCTCGTGGATTCGCAAAATTGCTTCTGCAAACAAAGGAGCTACAGACCTCACTTTAATTTTTTCAATTTTTTTCTCTTCGGTAAGAGGAATTGTATCGGTAATAACCAATTCTTTTATTGGCGATTCTTTCAATCTCTCAATGGCAGGTCCTGACAACACCCCATGGGTTGCACAAGCATAAACTTCAGTAGCACCATTATCAATAAGGGCTTCCGCCCCTTGTACCAACGTACCAGCAGTATCAATAAGGTCATCTACCAAAATAACCTTTTTCCCTCTAACATCACCTATTATATTCATTATCTCTGCTACGTTGGCTTTTGGCCTTCTTTTGTCAATAATTGCAAGAGGAGCATTAAGTTTCTCTGCAAAATATCTAGCTCTTGTCACACTGCCATGGTCTGGTGAAACAACTACAACATCATCTCCCAAATCTTTTTCAAGAAAATATTTCGCAAGTATTGGCCCTCCTAAAAGATGGTCAACAGGAATATTAAAGTACCCTTGTATCTGCGGAGCATGCAGGTCCATTGTAACAACTCTGTGAGCTCCTGCTGCAGTTATAAGGTCGGCTACAAGCTTAGCACTAATTGGGTCCCTCGGCTTTGCTTTTCTATCTTGTCTTGCATAACCATAGTAAGGTATAACTGCATTAATTTCAGCTGCAGACGCCCTTTTAAAAGCATCAATCATTATCAATAATTCCATTAAGTTGTTATTGACAGGTGCGCAAGTTGACTGTATCACAAAAACACTTGCCCCTCTTACACTTTCGCCGATCTTTACACTAATCTCGCCATCACTAAAAGTCCCTACTTCTGAGTCACAAAGCTTAAGCCCCAAATGCTCTGCTATTTCATTGGCTAACTTAGGATTTGAATTTCCAGTAAAAATCTTGAGAGAATTAGTATATCTTGCCATTTAATTTAAAGCCTCCCTTTTTTTATTCTTTCCTGAACCCAACCTTCTTTATTGGTTTGCCTACTTCTGGCTATGGCAAGGGCTCCTTCGGGAACATTCTCTGTTATAGTTGAGCCAGCAGCGACATAAGCATTACTTCCAATCTTCACTGGCGCTACAAGATTTACATTACACCCCACAAAAACATTATCTCCTATTATTGTCTTGTGCTTTTGTTTCCCATCATAGTTGACTGTAATAGATCCACATCCCATATTGACATTTTTACCAATTTCCGCGTCTCCTACATAGGTAAGATGAGGAACTTTACTTCCTTCATCAATTATAGATTTCTTTATCTCTACAAAATCCCCTATTTTGACATTACTTTGTATCACAGTTTCTGGCCTTATGTGAGCAAAAGGCCCGATTTTAACATTATTTTTTATTTTTGAAGAGAGTATTACAGAATACATTATACTACATCCATCACCAATTTCTGAATCAACAATCCTACAATTAGGCCCTATTTCACAATCACTCCCTATTTTAGTTTTCCCTTCTATAACACAACCAGGCATTATTATAGTATCTGCTCCAATCTCCACATCAGCTCCTATATAAGTGGTCTCGGGGTCCACTATTGTTACTCCATTTTCCATGTGACGATAATTAATCCGTTTTCTCATTATTTTTTCTGCTTCAAAAAGTTGCACCCTTGAATTTACTCCCGTTATCTCTTCTGATGATACAGTAAAAGCTCCAATTTTTCCACCCATATCTCTTATAATTTCCACAGCATCCGTCAGATAATATTCACCCTGTGCGTTATTATTGGTTATTCTCCTTAATGCCTTCTTCAGTTTGGGTATATCCATAACGTACATGGCAGAATTTATCTCATGGATGCGTTTTTCTTCTTCTGTTGCATCTTTATCTTCCACAATTTTTATAACGTTTCCACTTCCATCCCTTATTATTCTCCCATAACCGGTTGGGTCTTCTAATACTGAAGACAAAATAGTAACACTGTTGCCCTCTTTAATATGAAAATTTATTAATTCTTTTAAGGTATTGGAGGTAATAAGAGGAGTATCTCCTGTCAAAATCATTACATTCCCTTCATCAGGGAGTAAGTCCTCCGCCATCATTACGGCATGGCCCGTCCCTAACTGCACTTGTTGATAAGCATACTTCACTCTTTCTTTTAAAACTTCCTTAACTTCTTCTGCTTTGTGTCCGACTACTACAATCACTTCGCTACTTCCTATTTCTTCTACCGCATCTACTACCCATTCTATCATCGGTTTGCCACAAACTTTATGAACCACCTTAGGATGCTTAGATTTCATCCTTTTCCCTAGCCCTGCAGCTAAAATAAGCGTCACTAGCCCTTCCAATTTTTCCACACCCTCTTAAATTTAATTCTGATATCCTATACTATTTTAACTATAATTGCAACAAAGTTCAACAAAAAAAATAAAAAGGAGACAAGCTCCTTTTTATTCCTTATGTGCAGCTCCCTGTTCTTTTGCCTTTTCATATTCTTTAAGTATAGCGCTTTGCAACTTATTTCTTGTATCTGAATTTATAGGGTGAGCAATATCCTTAAACTCCCCTCCAGGAGTCTTTCTGCTGGGCATAGCAATAAACAACCCATCTTGGCCTTCTATAACCTTTATATCGTGAACTACAAATTCATTGTCAAAGGTTACAGAAACTACAGCCTTCATTTTGCCTTCCTCATTAAGTTTTCTCACCCTTACGTCTGTAATTTCCATAAGCTCACCACCTTCCTGAAGTTAAAACCTATGTTAGCATTGTGGAACTGCTCTAATTCTTGAGCTTCTTGTTTCATCGATCGCTTATCTTTTTTGCAATCTCCACAAGCGTAATTTCGGCGTGTCCACCACCTACATTAAAACCTTTTACTTTATAAATATTCGCCACAAAATTAAAATTTCCTTCAGCAAAAACTAAAATCCTGAAAAATTTTTAAAAAATTTTTATTCCTTTTAACCTTTCAATATCCAATCACTTATTTCAATATCAATTATATTTTTGTCTTCTTCCATATTTTTTAACACGAAAACTGAAATGTAATTATCTACCAGCTTATTCTCCGGTTTTTCCGTCGAAATCATAACTCCTGCACCAACCACTTCAGCGTCAAATTCCTCCATAAGCTCCATCATACCTTTAATCGTCCCACCTGCTTTCATAAAGTCATCTATCAATAATACTTTAGAACCTTTCTGTAAAGACCTTCTAGCCAAAGACATAGAGCGTATGTGCCTTTGAGAACCAGAAATATAATTAATAGACACAAAAGATCCTTCTGTAACTCTACTATCTTTTCTAATTATTACAAGTGGAACATTAAGCGTCCTTGCACACATTAAGGCAATAGGTATACCCTTGGTCTCCACAGTTACAATTGCATCAACTTCCTTATCCAAAAAAGGAAGCACTAAAATCTCACCAATTTTTGTTACAATATTGGGAGAATAAATTAAATCGGCAGTATATAGAAACCCACCGGGAATTATTCTAGAAGGGTCTTTTAACTTTTCCTTTATTTCTTCTACAAAGGGCAAATAACTTTTAATATCAGATATAGGAATGTACTTTACTCCACCACCAGCTCCAGGCAATGTAATTAATTTGCCAAAATTAAATTTTTCTATCACATTCTTTAAAATATCGATATCTTCAGAGGCAGTAGATTTGGCTATGCCAAAAAAATTCATAAAATATTCTAAATTTATGAGGGTATTGGGATTTTCACTAAATATCTTAACGATTGCTGCCAATCGCTCATACCGTTTGTACTTATCCATAAAAAATAACCTCCACACATACAAATTTTATACCAAAATTATATTTAAAAGTTCATTTTTCTGCAATATGTGATATAATTTTTTTATAAAATATTTGTTCCCTTTGACAAGCTTTAATCATATTTTAACCATGAAAAGGCAATAATAGTTAATAAGAACTGAGAGAGGCGATTAATTATGAATATAAACCTTGAGAACTTCAAAAGAGTACATTTTATAGGAATTGGCGGTATAAGTATGAGCGGTTTAGCTCATATACTTTTGAATAACGGTCATGCAGTAACAGGCTCGGATATAAAAAATTCTCATATAATTGAAAAATTAAGACAGGAAGGAGCAGTTATAACAATACCTCATAATGAAAACAGTGTCATAGGTGCCGATTTAGTAGTGTATACGGCTGCTATCCATGAAGACAATCCTGAATATCAAAAAGCTAAAGAATTAAATATACCTACTATAGACAGGGCTACCCTTTTAGGCCTCATTATGAAAAAATACAAATACGGCATTGCTGTTTCTGGAAGTCATGGAAAGACAACTACTACATCTTTAATATCCGTAATATTCGATGGTATGGGATATGACCCTACAGTTTTAGTAGGTGGAGAAGTAGATGTAATAGGAGGAAATGTGAGAGTTGGAAACAGTGAATATTTTGTCACAGAAGCCTGTGAATATACAGATAGTTTCTTAAAATTTTGTCCTTACATAGCTGTCATCCTAAACGTTGACTCAGACCACTTAGATTATTTCAAAAATATCGACAACATAAAACAATCTTTTAGACAATTCGCCAGTTTAGTTCCACCAGATGGATACGTAGTAGCCTGTAAAGACGATGCAAACACTATGTATGTTGTAAATGGGCTAAATAAAAATATTGTTACTTATGGTATTTACAAAGATAGTGATTGGAAAGCAAAAAACATAAGGTTTGATGATAAAGGCTGTGCTATTTTTGACGTTTATTATAAAGAGGAATATATGGGCAATTTCAAATTGTCAATACCCGGAAAACATAATGTTTACAACGCTTTAGCAGCTTTGGCAGTAAGTCACCTTGTAGGAATCGACATAAAAAAAGCTTCTCATTATTTAACTGAATTCAAAGGCACTCATAGAAGATTCGAAATAAAAGGAATAGTAGACGGCATAACAATTGTGGATGACTATGCTCACCACCCTGCTGAAATAAAAGCGACTTTAGAAGCAGCAAAAAACTATCCTCACAAAAGAATTATCTGTATATTCCAGCCCCACACTTACTCTAGAACTAAAGCCTTGCTCAATGAGTTTGCGGAATCCTTTGACAATGCAGATAAAATAATAATAGCGGACATATACGCCGCAAGAGAAAAAGATACAGGAATTGTTTCTTCTAAAGATTTAGTGGAACTAATCTCTCAAAAAGGGAAGGATGTTTTGTACTTAAAAGACTTCGACTCTATAATGGAGTATTTAAACAAAAATGCAAAAGCAGGCGATTTAGTATTAACAATTGGAGCAGGAAATATCTACGAAGTAGGAGAAATGTTCCTAAAAGACTATAAAAAAGCTGTAGGAATGTAAAAATACGGAATTCATTCAAAATGATTTCACTAATTACTTCTAGTAAGGTGAAATCATTTTGTTTAATTTTATATATCTAACTATTAATTTGTTCTAATACAAAGCCTCTAATCTTTTGAGCTATTTCAAATGCTTTTTGTGCCTCCTCTTTTGTAACTTCTTCATAAGTTTCAGCAGGTGGATATTTAATTTCATTATAAAAAACAGTTAGAAATTTGCAGTCGTCAAAAAAATCTTTAAAACCCTCATTATAATTAGTACACATATTACATAACACAGTTAAATCATGTGTCTTTTTAATAGAAGAACCACAAAATATCAAATATCCTTTTAAGTATTTTTCTACAGCCTGTTGGCAATGAAATGCTACTGTATCATATATATCCTCAAATCTTAGAAGAATATCAGCAGCTCTCAGGTCTTGTTCTGCTTTTTTAAACCAATCCTGATAATATTTACTGTCTGTCATATAAAACAACCCCTTCTGAATTTATTATATAAGCAAAACTTTGCTTGCTCTTTATGTGTTTATTCCATTCTTCCGGTGTGTAAACTACTACATCTAGTGGAATACTGTGTTCAATACCATATAGTTCTGTTTTAATTTTTCTTTTATTTTCGGTATCAATAACAATACATAAATCTATATCGCTATCAAACTTTATCATATTTGCAGCACAGGAACCAAATAAAATTATTTTTTCTGGATTAAACTGTTTAATAATCTGATTTTTTATTTTTTCTATTTCATTTTTATAAATTTCCTCAATATTGAGTTTGGTAGTCCCAATCATAAAAAACACCTCCTTATAAATTTTTTTAAAAGCAGACTTCAACTTGAGAAGTCTGCTCTTTTTATCTTGCAACACAAGATTTCCTTTCTACAAGCTTTACAGGTACAATGATGTGGTCTGTGTCAATTTCTTTTTGCTTTAACCTAGCAATCAAAAGCTCTGCAGACTTAATACCCAAATCAAATGTAGAAATATCTATTGTGGTAAGAGGCGGATTTGCAAAAGCTGACAAGGGGATGTTGTTAAACCCTACTATCGATATATCCTCAGGAACTCTATATCCTTTATCTATTGCAGCCCTTATAACACCAAATGCCATAATATCATCAGTGACAACAACCGCAGTAGGTTTTTCTCTATCCAAAATTCTCATCATCGCCCTGTATCCACCGTCTTCTGAAAAATCATCCTGTTCCGCCAACTTTCTATTAAAAGATATCCCATTTTCTTCAAGTGCAAGTTTATAACCGTCTAATCTGTCTAAACTCACTACATATTCCAATGAACCACTTATAAAAGCAATTTTTTTATGCCCATGTTTAATAAGGTAATTAGTAGCAAGTTTAGAAGCCCCTATATTGTCATTATCGACCCAATACACACCTTTGGCATCCAAAGGTTTACCTATAACTACAAAAGGAAATTTCTCATCTCTCAACCAAGGTATAAGTTCATCGGTTGTACGAGAAGATAAAAGAATTATTCCATCTACTCGTTTGCCCTTTACCATATTTATAACCGCTTCTTTTTCCTCTTCTTGATTTCCAGATGTCGACAAAAGCAAATCATACTTTTCTTTATGGGCAACAACACTTATTCCCCTCATAACTTCAGGGAAAAAAGGATTCGAAAAAGCTTCTTCTGTCGAGCGAGGCATTATAAGTCCCAAAGTATTTGTCACTTTACTTGCAAGGCTTCTGGCAATGGCGTTTGGATAATACCCCAATTCCTCCATTGCCTTCCAAACTCTTTCTTTTGTCTCTTTGCTTATACGAGGATTATCCGCAATAACCCTTGAAACAGTAGAAGGAGCAACATTTGCCCTTTTTGCCACATCTTTAATCGTAACATTCATTATACCACCACCTTCAAAATGAAACCGATTGCATCTTTTCTATCTATTATTCTATACTATTCTTTTATTTACGTCAACAGTTTTCATTTTCTTTTAAGCATTCCTTACATAACCCCAGCTATTTTTAATATCTGCTCAGTAATTCTATACAAAAATACTAACACTGATAAAAGTACAGGCCAATGCAAGAAAATATGTAAGTCTTCTTTTAACTTTATAGTACCGCGGATAACATATGGGTCAGTTACTTTCCTCAAATATCTTAATTGCACATACAAAAGAATAGCAGCAAATAATGCAAAAATCCCATAACTAATAACAACAATAAATGGAATATCTACCTGTTGTAATGAAGTTGTTTTTCCTAACTTTTGTTGTGCTATGAAATAGGACAGCAAAACAGAAATAGTGTTATTTGTGAAATGGCCTATCATTCCCCCATATATGGAATTAGTTCTATACACCACATATCCCAATAAACTACCGAGAAAAAGTATACTCAAAAAATTTTGTACATTTAAATGAAGCATTGCAAAGAATATAGCGGTTATAAAAATACTCTTTATAGAACCCCTCATTTCAAAACTTCTCATAACAAGTCCCCGCATAAATATTTCTTCACAGCAGGCAGCTACAGCTCCAAATATTAAAATTTGAATAAAAAGTTCTTGTATATTGGAAGCTGCAGGTATAGGAATAACGGGAATTTTACCCAATTTAGATAGAAAATAATTTGTCAAAAGTGCAAAAAAACCCGATACTATCCAGCCTAAAATAGCTATTATTATCACTAAAAAAACTTGTTCCCCTTTTATAGGATTTAACCTTAAAACATATTTTACATCGTATTTTTTTAAAAAAAGATAAAGAATAACAGGCAGTAAAACAAGAAAAAATTCTGTGATGACTATACCTATATATAAAGAAGCCTTTTGCACCAAATATCCCACTGTTATGAAAAGTAACATGACAAAAAAGTACAACTTACTTACATCTTTTTCATCTGGACGCATCCAATCACTTCCTTTTTGACATCGTCAGTCTCACTCTTATAAATTTTAACATAAAAAGAATAAAAAAGTAAGAATTAAATGTGAAGATTTTGAGAAACCTAATAATTGCAAAACTTAATCAATGTGATATAATAAATAATAGAAAAATATGGAGGTGATGTAAATGAGTTTAATGAGGCGAGGACGTGACTGGTGGGATTGGCCATTTGATTTTAATATTAGAAATTTGCCAAGCATTTTTGATGTAAACTTCCCCTCTATTTCAGGTCTATTTTCTCGGCCAAGAGTAGACATCACCGAATCTGAAACAGAAATAGTCGCAACAGCTGAACTACCAGGCGTTGACAAAAAAGACATTGAAATAAATGTTTATGACAACATATTGGAAATAAAAGGACAAACCACAGTAGATGAAGAAAGAGAAAATAAAAATTATTACATGAGAGAAAGATATTACGGAAGTTTTGCCAGAAGAATAGAACTACCTGCGGAAGTAGACCCTGAAAGAACTACTGCTAAATTTGAAAATGGCATTCTAAAAATCACAATGCCAAAATTACATCCAAGTAAGCCAAAGGGAAGAAAAATAGATATAGAATAAGAAATTGGGTAAGTTTTTACCCAATTTCTTTATTTCTATTTGCTTTCTTTGTCATTCTCTATCATTGTACCTAGCAAAATTTCACGTTCTTTACCATATAAATTTTCCTTGGCCATATCTATGCATTTGTTAACATAACAATTGATTTACACGTAAAAATGTGTTATACTAAATTACGTGGAGGTGATATTATGAATAGAGAAAGGCAAAAAATAGAAACACAGAACATCACATTGTCTTTACCTAAAAATTTATTACAAAGGATAAAACATATAGCTATAGATAAAAATACATCTGTATCTAGGCTTTTAACAGAAACGTTAGAAGAAATAGTAAAAAAAGAAGACTCTTATGAAAATGCCAGGTTATATCATATAAAAATATTAGAAAAAGGTTTTGATTTAGGTACACAGGGAAAAGTTACCTGGAGGAGAGAAGATTTATATGAAAGATAATAGAAATTTGCAGTTCATAGATACAAATATTTTAGTTTACGCTCATGATGTATCTGCTGGTAAAAAACATGAAATTGCAAAAGAACTACTAAAAGAATTATGGTACGAAAGAAATGGATGCTTAAGCACACAAGTGCTTCAAGAATTTTATGTAACAATTACAAGAAAAGTAAAAAAACCTTTGATTCCAGCTGAAGCAGCAGAAATTATTTCAGCTTTTAAGAGTTGGAAACTAAATATAATAGATTTTGAAGATATACTTGACGCAATTAAAGTTTCACAACGCTACATGATTTCTTTCTGGGATTCGCTTATAATCGTTAGTGCAATCAACCTGGATTGTAATATAATATGGAGCGAAGATTTAAATTCAGGCCTGTATTTTAGCAAAGTAAAAGTACAAAATCCATTTTCCTTAGGCAATGACTTTTGAGTATTCCTATTTTTCCACCACCGCACTTGGCCAAGCTTGACTTTCTTTCTAAGTTTTTTATTTTTATATCTTGCTTAATGCTTATCATAGCGATACCTAAACTGTATGCAAATAAAAAATTAAGGGGCAAGCTCTTGCTTACCCCTTAATCTTTTATTTTTTATTGAACTTTCTTTTTAAGCAAGGCTATCATAAGAGCAGTAACCACAGTTCCTACTGCTATTGCTCCAATGTAAAGAAGGGGGTTTGACACGGCTATTGGTATTACAAATATACCTCCGTGAGGAGCTCGAAGTTCAATGTGGAAAAGCATTGAAAGAGCACCTGTTACAGCAGAACCCACCATTATAGAAGGTATCACTCTTAAGGGGTCTGCCGCTGCAAATGGTATAGCACCTTCTGTTATAAAGGAAGCACCCAAAACCCATGCTGCTTTACCTGCTTCTATCTCTTCCTTTGTAAATCTATCCCTAAAAAGAACTGTTGCAAGAGCAAGTCCAAGTGGAGGAGTCATACCAGCTGCCATTACTGCTGCCATTGGAGCAAAAACATTTGATGCTAAAAGACCCGTTGCGAAAGTATAAGCTGTCTTGTTTACAGGACCACCCATATCAAAAGCCATCATAAGTCCTAATATTGCTCCAAAAATAACTGCATTTGTAGAGCTCATTCCTGTAAGCCAGGCAGTCAAAGATGTCATTATAGCTTTCATTGGAGAACCAATTACATATATCATTAGTAATCCTACTATCAAAGTCGATAATACCGGCAATATGAGTATTGGCATTAAACCTTCTAATGTTTTAGGAAGCTTTATTAACCTTTTCAGATAAACTATCGTATATCCTGCTAAAAATCCTGAAATTATGCCGCCTAAAAATCCTGCTCCAGTAGATACTGCTAGCATACCGCCTACCATACCGGGTACAAGGCCAGGTCTATCTGCTATAGAAAATGCTATATAACCTGACAAAATCGGAACCATCAATGCAAAGGCTGAGCCGCCGCCAATTTTCATCAAAGCCCAAGGAAGAGTTCCTTCCACCTCAAAGGCTTTATATCCCCAGAAGAAAGAAAGCGCAATTAAAATACCGCCTGCAACTACAAAAGGTATCATATAAGAAACGCCTGTCATCAAGTGTTTGTATGCGCCTGTTCTTTGAGCTGACCTCTCTCTATGAATTTCTTCTACTTTTTCCACATAGTCTTTTGGTTTTTCCATCTTCAGAGCTTTTTCAATAAGTCCTTTCGCATTCTTTATAGCCTCTTCGACAGGTACCTCAAGTATAGGTTTTCCTGCAAATCTCGATTTGTCAACTTTAGTTGCCGCTGCTATTATTACAGCATCTGCAGCTTTTATATCTTCCTCAGTAAGCTGATTTTCTGCACCTATTGAACCTTGCGTCTCTACCTTTATGTCTACTCCCATCTCTTTGGCTGCCATCTGAAGATTTTCCGCTGCCATATAGGTATGGGCAATACCTGTAGGGCAGGCCGTAACAGCAACTACCTTTTTCATAACTAATCCCCTTTCTTTAAAAATTATTTTCTAAAAGCGTTTATGACTTCCTCAGGTGTCGAAGCTTTTTCTAACTCCTCTCTCACCTCCTTATGCATTAATGACCTTGAAAGCTCAGCCAAAACTTTAAGGTGCAGCTCATCAGAATTGTCTGGCACAGCAATTAAGAAAAATAAATGTGCCGGTTTACCATCCATTGAGTTATAATCAATTCCTTCACGAGATTTGCCAAATACAATTGAGACCTTTTTTATCAGCCTACTTTTACCATGTGGTATTGCCACCCCATAGCCTATACCTGTAGAAAACTCTTCTTCTCTTCTTTTCACCACTTCTAAAAATCCTTCTTCATCCTCTACAACTCCATTTTCTTTTAAAACACCTACTAACTCTTTTAATACCCCATTTTTGTCCTTTGCTTTTAGGTCAAAAACCATCATTTTTTCATCCAATACATCTTTTATTTCCATTTCCCTCACCTTTCTATCCTCTCTATTTCAATCTTATCTTTTAATGCATTTACTTCCTCAATAGTGCCTGCCCTTGTCCCTTCTTTCATTACAACTGATGTAGCTAAAGTTGCAGCTATTTTTATAGTCTCCTCAATCGGAAGTCCTTTATATATTCCATGGGCAAAGCCTGCAACAAAGGCATCTCCTGCCCCAACTGTACCTTTTACTTCAACTTTTACAGGCTTTACCCTATATATCCCTTCCTTTGTTATCACAACACTACCGCGGCCTCCCATAGAAATCGCAACTATTTCTATGCCTGAATCCTTCAACTTTTTCCCTTCTTCAATAACCTCTTCTAAACTTTCAAGCTTTTTGCCTACTGCATCTTCTAACTCCTGCACATTAGGTTTTATCATGTAAGGCTTTTCTTCTATACCATACAAAAGCGCTTCTTTGTCAGCATCAAGAATTATTTTCAAATCACCGCTTTTTACTTCTCTAATTATGTCTTTGTAAAAAGTCTTTGGCACTCCTTGTGGTAAACTTCCTGAGAGCACAAGCACTTTTGACTCTTTAGCATATTTAAATATACTTTTTTTAAGTAGCTCTATTTCTTCTTCGCTTACATGAGGACCATATTCATTTAAATCTGTGACTTCTCCCCTTGAAATATCAGAAATTTTTATGTTTGTCCTTGTCTCGTTTTTTATCTTTACAAAATCAGTTTTTATACCTTCATCTTCTAAACAATCGATTATATATTTAGCATTAGGTCCTATAAAACCGAGTGCAATAACATCGTCTCCTAAATTTTTAAGGTTTTTAGCCACATTTATACCTTTTCCCCCAGCATCCACTCTTGAGCGGATTACCCTATTTACAGAACCGACTTTTAAGTTTTCAACAATTATTGTCCTGTCAATCGCCGGATTCGCTGTTACTGTCGTTATCATTATTTTCATCCTTTCCAAAGCTTACTATATCTATATTTGCCTGTTCGTATTTTCTCACTATCTCATAGTCAATTTCATCATCTGTTATTATTGCCGTAATGTCCTTTATATCTGCAAATTTAACAAAAGACTTTTTACCGAATTTAGTATGGTCAGCCACTACATAAACTTCGGTTGCTGCATCAATCATCGCTTTTTTGGTATTGGCCTCAATTAAGTCTGGGGTCATAAGCCCGTCCTCAAAAGATATAGCATTTGTACCTATAAAAGCCTTATCCACTTTAAACTGTCTTATCACCATTTCAGCAATAGGACCGACTAAAGCCTTAGTCTTCCACCTCTGTATACCACCTGTGACAATAAGCTCAATATCTTCGTATTTTGAAAGCTCTATCGCGATAAGAGGAGAATTTGTAACAACAGTAAGTTTCATATTCTTAAGATTTCTCGCTATCTCAAGAGTAGTAGTACCGGCATCTAAAATTATAGAATCTCCTTCTTCTATCATTGATGCAGCAATTTTACCTATCTTCCTTTTTGCCTCAAGTTCTACATCTTCTTTTTCAAAAAATGTAGGCTCATAGTGAGTGCCAACATTCAATATCGCTCCACCGTGAGTCCTCTGTATGAAACCCTTTTCCTCTAGCACATGTAAATCCCTTCTTATTGTAGATTCAGAAACATTAAAAAGTTTGCTAAGCTCAGAAACACTGATACTTTTATCTTTGCTTATAATTTCTGCAATCTTTAAGCGTCTCTCCTCACCAAACATCCTATCAGATATACTCATATTCATTCACATCCATTCAATATTATCCCGCTCAAATGTGATTGTTTTTGCTTAATTTTGATTATATACTACCGATTTTGATTTGTCAATGGGTAAAAAATAAAACAGGCATAAAGCCTGTTTAAATAAATAGATGGATTTTATTTAGGAGTTACAAGCTGACAGTCCAATGCTTTGTTTAGAATAAGAGCTAAATCGCCTCTTTTTATAATGTCGTTAGGATTTAAATTTATGCCTTCTGTAAGTCCAATTTCTTTTGCTTTTTCCAAAACGCCTTCAGGCCATTTTAAGTTTTTATAACCCAGGACATTTAACACAAAGCCAAGGGCCTGCACATAAGTGACCTTACTATTAGGGTCAAATAGACCATTTCCTATTCCACTTGCAAAGCCTAACTTTGCGGCAAGATTTATATCTCCTATTGCCCAATAATTTTTAGGTACATCTTTAAAGGCAGGTGGCAGGTATTTGTACTTTTCAGCTTCCTGTCTGTATCCAGATATCCTGTTTATAAATACTACCATCATAGCTCTTGTAACAGGATCATTAACCCCATAAGTGCCTTCAGTTTTTCCACTTATGATATCTAGACTTTTTAGTCTCATAACAGCATTATAATAAGGAGAATCAGCCAGTACATCAGAAAAGCTATTAGCTGCATCTACTTTTATCAAAGAGAAAGAAAATATAAAAATCAATGCAAATGCCAAAAAAGTTTTATTTAGTCTCAATAGTTAACTACCCCTCCTTATGAAAAGCCCGACGCTAAAGGCGTCGGGCTTTTCATTTTACAATTATTAGTAGATTGTTACTGTCTCTACCCCTGATGCATCTTTTGCATAATCTACTTTATATCCAAATGCTTCTGCTAAGTATCTTGCAAGTATGAAGGTTCTTCCTACATCCTTACCAGATGCATCTACTGTTGTAGCTTTTGTCTCCATTGTCTGTGTTGCAACTACTACTCCATTCTTGATTACCTGCATCTTGTTGCTGCCAAGAGTGAACTTAACTATTGTGTCGCCTTTTACGAAGGTTACTACTTTTGTATCCTGATCATAGTATGACCGAGCATTTATAGCGTCAGCAATGTATCTTGCAGGTACTAATGTTCTTCCATCTTTTACATATGGAGCTGCATCCATTGTCTTCTCTACACCATTTACGGTGTATTTGTCAGAGCCTATTGTGAATACAACTGTTGCACCAGTCTGCTGGCTTGGATTAATTGTTAATGTGAGTGTTTTTTCAACAGGTACACTTACTGAAACTGCTATGCTTGTTGGAAATGCTGAGAACAATGTTGCTGTTACTGTGCCATCATCACCAGTCTTCACTGCAGTTCCAACGTTACCAACTGCTGTAGAACCTGTACCACCAAGATATACGATTGGTGAGCTGAATTTAATTTCTGCACCAGATACCGGATTGCCATGTACATCTTTTACTGTGAATTTGACATTTCTGTATTCATTAGCGTTTATTGTAGAAGGTTCCATTGTGAGAGTTCCTGGCTTAGCTTCTAAATTAGCCACTACAAATGTCTCTTCGAAATCTTGCAATTTTTTAACCTCATACAAGTTACCTACATAGTCAGTATAAGCGGCTTCTATTTTGAGATAATCTCCATTAGGAATTTTAGCTTTTACAGTTATTTTGCCTGAATCCTTCTCATAGCTATTAGCTACAGGATCGCCTAACACAATATTGTTATTGGTATCTAATGAAACAGCTTTTAAGCCATCATCAGTTACCAGATACCATGAACCATTTGCTATCTTTTCATTGGCGTCAACATATTTTACCTCTGTATCTTTTGTTTTATTATCAGATTTTAATACTGTGAATCTTACAAATTTAGCAAAATCAACTGCCAGGTTCTTATTATCAGCACTTGTATTGCCATTAGGTAATTTGTCATTTAATGTAAAAGTTACAGGATCGCTAATACCTGCAGCAAGTACCTTATCAGCAGGAGCTACCAGTTCAAATTTAGCAGCTTGTGGTGTAATATTTACAGCCCCTACTGAATAGTAATTTCTTCCATATCCAAACTCCCAATTAGAATAATTTACCTCATTGTATACTGTCAAAACATATTTGTGACCTGCAGACATTGGTGGCAATACTACTTTATATCCATCTACTATACCATCGTTGTTAATATCTTTAGCGTTGTTAATATTTTTAGCGCTATTTACTAAATCAATTATTGCTAGTACTTTATCATCTTTAGTTAAAACAGCTTTTGCAGCAGAATTGTAATTAGCTCCGGGTACAGTAATCAATACAGTTTCAGGATATGTTTCAAGCGGATTTGTATTACCACTTAAATAACTGACATTTGGTGCTGCACCGCTTAAATAGAGTCTTGCATCATCGTAGTTCACACTTTTGCTTTGTCCATCTATTATTATTGACGGGCTACCAGTAACCCATACTCTACCATAATTAGCTACATAGAAGGACATCTGTCCTGCACTTATAAAACCAAATTGTACTGTTCCTGGAGATGCAACTACAAAGCCTGTCACATCAGAACTGGGTAGAATTCTTATATCAGTGGTTGTAATGTTATTTACAGGATATGCTGTCTGATATACTGCATCATTAACAGTTGCACTTATTAAAGAACCATCATTTGTATCGATCCAGCCACTCCTGTTGGTGTCAAAAACTAATGTGCGAGGATCTGCATTTAATGTAAGTCCACTCTTATAGATAGTTTCTAACACTTTCTTATCTGTTACAACTTTTCCTTCTTTGTCAAGAACTTTAATGACTAATGAAACCATATCTCCTACTTTTGCTGTGTTTTTCTCAAAAACTACTGTGTAATCACTTTGCGTTGTAGTTCCAGGGCTAAACACAGTATTAGAAGAAGATGGTGTTGTACCAGGTGCAGTCACGTAATTGAACGCAAATCCTGGTGCCATTATGCTCATAAGCATAGCAACAACAATTACGAAAGCCAATAACTTTCTCTTTAACATTTACTCTACCTCCTATTTTTTATGTAGTTTTTCACATTCTGTCGTTTTTGAAAATCATCCTCCTCTTTTCCCCTTACATCCCTCCCTTTTAAGATTCCTTATTTTGATTAAACTGCTTGATAGCTTTTGTTTAAGACTGTAGTCAACCTGTGAAAGGTGACCACAGAACAAACCTCTTTTTGTAAAAGGTTTCTTCTGTAGCCATCAGAAAGGCTACATATGAATTATTTCCCTCTCACAAAGTAATTATAGCAATGCAATGTTTACAAGTCAATAAATGTTACTATTTTGTAATAAAACTGTAATAAATCTTTAATAATTTTGTAGATGCTTCCTGAAATATTATGGTTTTATATCGTTAATTCTTCCAACATTGGCAAACAACCTGATTATATTATAGCATTAGGTATTTAATGAGTCAATAAATGTTACCAATTTGTAATATTTCTGTAATATTAATTTAACATTTCTTTTGAGTCTTTATTGAATTCCACCTTAATCAATTTTTCATTCCCATCCCATTTCACTGCATAGCCTATTTGTTGAGCTATTTCTGTTAAAGGGAAGTAGGAGGTGCCGTTTGAGAGGAAGGCTCCTTTTTGACCATTCGCTATGTCTTTATAGGATTTTATATCAACTGTAATGGCGTTACTACCCTTTGAAACAGTTAATTTATTGTTTTGAGAATCCCAAAATACTCTCGCTTTCATGTATTTTTGCAATACAACAGAGGATACAAAAGCTTTTCCATTTAATACTAAAATTCCGTTTTTTACCACCATAAACTCATTGTTTACAGTTCCTTCAAGATTAGGCCCTACATCACTTAAAAAGTATGGGTCACTGATTAGATTAGAATAGGTCTTTAAAATTCTTTCGTTGTCCGTTATAGCATAGTTGTTTATTTTTCTTCCTTCAGGCGCATTTACCAAGTTATTCACATCAAAGTAAAATATAGATTTAACCCGCGGATACTTTGTCTTTAAGCCATTGTACATGCGGGTTATCTTTTCAATTGCGAAGTCTTCATAGTATTTCCCGTCAGTTATGGTATAGTGGGTAGCGCCAAATTCAGAAATCTGTATCGGCTTCCTTTCACTGAATGTGTCGTAAACATAATCTAATAACTCCAACGGGTCTTCTTGGTCTGCTCTTAGGTTTATATTGCCATTGTGATAAATTACGTTGTATATATTTACTCCAACCCAATCTACATAATCATCCCCTGGATAATATGACAATATATTTGATTGTGGGAATGTAAATACAGTCCACACCATCATGACATTTGGTGCTTCTTCTTCCATCACATCATGGACAAGTCGCCATTTTTCTATGTATTTTTTAGGATCGCCGCTATAGGCTGTCCAGTCTCCATTCATTTCAGATGCAAATCGCAAGAATACTGGTATGCCAGCTTCGTTTAATTTTTTTGCAAAACTTCTTAAATATTCATCATCTTTTACTTGGTCTAAGCCACCATTAGGTTCAAATGCTATATGAGCAGCCGCACCTACTTCTTTTAACTGGTCAATCCACTTTTGAGGGAATGGGCTTTTGTATCCGACGTAAATGAAAAAGGATGCATGCTTTTTACCTGTAAGCTCATTAAATTTTTTCATGTCCCCATTTATTAATGTGTCTTGATATACATAAGCTCCAAGATATGTACCTTTTGCAGGCTCATATTTTGACAGTTTATAGTCATCTACTTCAATTAGAACTCTCACATTTGAGTTTTTGCTAAGTAATTGCTCTGCTCTTGCAGGGGTAAAAGAAGAGCAGGTAAAAGTAAAAATTAAAATCAATAGTAGAATCTGTTTAATTTTTCTCATCTTAAACCTCCACAACTTTATCTTTGGATTTGTAAAGTTACATCAGGTAAAACTTCTATTTCAAACATTCTGTTCCAAGGGTATCTTACTTTCACTTCTATATCTTTTATGCCAACAGAGCTATTTCCCGCCTTTACTAGTTCTCCAATATATTTTCCCTTTATTGTATTAATAAGGGGCTTCATCTTTATTGAAAGTTCTTTATCTGCAGTTTTTTTGTCTATGTTATCTTTTGCCATGTGGTTTGACTCTGCCCATTTGTACATTTTATTTCTTACATCAGCTTGATAGGCAAAGTCGTCCGCATAACGTATAAAGGAGAAAGCTATAAAGCTTTTTATAGCGTCTTCTTCTTTGTAAGAAGGAAGTACGCTTTTGTCAAGGACCATTTTTAAAGACATTTCAGATATGACTGTCCCTATTGTGTTACTAGGAGTATTCCAGCCCGCATAGAGAAAGCTTAAGGGATTTAAGTCAAAGAGCACGTTGATTAGCTTTTTATCCGCCATATTAACATATGCAACATCTGCTATTCCGAAAATTTGTCCTTTACTTTTATATTTTTGTATGTCGTTTTTTATTCCTAAATTTTCATGTGTATGGACATATAATATACATTCGCCACTTGAATCGGTTTTTCCTCCTATAAAATTAATTTTTTCTTCTACAATTTTCTTAAGGTCTGCTCCTTCATAAGGCAAAATAACTTTATCAGGGTCTTTTACGTCATAAACGACATTAAAACGAGGAATTTGCTTGTAGTACTCATTTGCAAGCCTTGCCGTTATCTCCATGCCAATTTCATCAGCGCCATGGAGTACGTATACTTTATTCGATATTTGCTGTGTTTTCGCATATTGGTTAAGTTTTCGCGCCACCATATTTGACATGCTAAACTTCTGTGTGTCGTCAATGCCTATTACTAATGTTTTTATATATCCTTCTTTTGTCCAATCAATGAGCTTTTCATTTATTCCTTTATTTAACTCAAAAAGTTCAGTGTACTTAGCAAGCACATCAGCTGGTATGCTTTTTTTTATTTTTTCAAGGCTGGCTTTATCCTTTTCTTGATTAAAAAGGTCAACTTTATCAGATAACTCTGAAAATTCTTTTAGTCTGTCACTGTATTTTACATACTGGTAGTCGGAAAATTGTGTAGGTGTAATGCGAGGTATTATTGAAAATATGATTATATTTTTGATTTCACTCTCTGTCAAAAATTTATAAAGGAGCGAAAGTCTTTCTTCATAATCTTTATAGTTTTTGATATCACGGGATGCTATAAGGCCTCCATTCAAATACTGTTGCAGTGATATTACAACAGCATAAACGTTACTTCTAGGAATAACCTCATTAAGCCATTCATTAAGCGCTTCAAAGTTTCCCGGCTTTGTGTAGTCATCAAGTACATCTTGTGGAGGCAAAATCAAGTTTTTCCCCCACATATTTGTCAAAAGGCTTACATTTTGGGTATTTACAGGCCGGCTGTCAAGAGGAATAAAAATTATGTCTTCTTTTGGCATTGTAAATTTTTCATTGTAAGTAGAAGCTGGCAAGGAAAATATACACAAAGTCAGTACAAACCACAAAGCTTTTTTAAACATATCCTTCTCCTGCTTGTCTTTTTATATAAATTATACCATAACAAAAGGGAATTTTCATTTTATTATTAATCTTTTTTGGGCTTGGGAATTCTTCTGAGTACTTCACACTCCTCATAATTACAGAAAAAGAAAAC
>NZ_JAFCAC010000018.1:0-13527 GCF_018588165.1 Thermoanaerobacter sp. CM-CNRG TB177 | reverse complement strand
ACAAGTCGCACCGATTGCAAAATATCTCCTTTACGAAAGTTTGTCTACAGTCTGAAAACTTAATTTATAATTACAAATATTTCTTTTATAAAAAATTTAATGTTTTGTTAACTTTTTTGTAACATATTTGTGATAATTATGTGATATATTTATGAAAAATTTGTGTGAGAGGTTGGAAAACATGAGTAAAAAAGCGTTAATCATCCTTACAATCATGGTAACAATCGTACTTGCTGTATCAGTTCCAGTTCTGCATTCAAGGGCACAATCTAAAAAGCCATTTGTTCCTATTTTGATGTACCATCATCTTCAAAAAGAAGGTACCTTTGATTCTAAAAAGTATGGTGGTGTAATAATTGACCCAGAAAGATTTGAAAAGCAAATGCTTTACCTTAAAGCGGCAGGATATCACACTATAAGTTTAGAGCAGCTCAGAGATTTTGTACTGTACAACAAGCCTTTGCCACCAAAACCTATTGTAATAACTTTTGATGACGGATATTTAAGCAATTACACGTATGCATATCCTATACTTAAAAAATTAGGAATGAAAGCTGTAATAAATATTATAGTAAGTTATGTGCCAGATGAAGTAAACAAGCAAAAACCCGAAGTTTTTATACCGCATTTTACGTGGCAACAAGCAAAAGAAATGGCAGACAGCGGAGTAATAGAGATTGAGAGTCACACATATGACCTCCATGGTTACAGGTCAAATGATTTTAAGGAAATCCCAATGGTAATGGGACCTGTAATCATTGATGGGCATCTTGAAACAATGGAACAGTATAAAGAAAGGCTTTATCTAGATTTTTTGCGCTCACGAGAAATAATTAAAGAAAAAATAGGTAAAGCGCCTATATGTTTAGCATATCCTTTTGGTTCGGGAAATAAAATAAGCGACGAGATAGCAAAAAAAGTAGGCTTTGAAATGGCACTTGGCATTAAAGAAGGAGTAAATTATTATGGCGATAATATTATGAAGTTAAAACGAATTACTGTGAGGAATTCCGATACAGGTCAAGACATTGTTGAAAAAATAAACAAGTTAAGTAGGGATACAGGGTTTATTCCTTTTTGGGATATTAAAAATATGTGGTCTGAAAAGAATATACTTAGTTCGGTAATAAAAGGGATTTTTGCAGGATATGAAGACGGATCTTTTAGGCCAAACAAAATTATATCTAGAGCAGAATTCGCTTCTTTGATAGATAGAGCATTTTTAAAAGATAAACCGGTATTGCAGCAAGAAATTTCCTTCAAAGATGTTTCTCAAAATGCATGGTACTATAAACCTATTGCAAATATAGTAAATAATGGAATTATGAAAGGATACGAGGATAACACTTTTAAACCTCATAATCCCATAACGCGAGAAGAAGCCATTAGCGTTCTTATGAAATTTTATGAGCCAAAAGAGAATATTGATTTTGCTATTTTTGATCCTGCAGACAAAAATGACATTTCATCATGGGCATATGATTTCATTAAAAAAGCTTATGAGAATAATTTAATAGCTGGTACAAATATAGATGGTAAAATATACATTTATCCTAAAAAGCCTTTGACACGAGAAGAAGCAGCAGTACTATTAGATAAAATAGTGAAGGAGTAGCGAAAAAGCCACTCCTTCATTTTTAATAATTAACAAATACGTCTTTTAATTCATCATTTAGTGTATTCCAAGTATATATTGAATATCCAACTGCATCTTTTGAAGCATCAAGAGCACCCCTTAATTCGTCTACAGAGGGAAGTCCATAGCCGTCATCATAACCGTGCAAAATGACTTCTATGTTGACGTTGTTTCCTGCTAAAAATTGTACTTTTTTAATGGAATCAGATACAAAATTTTTTGCATCATCATAGGTGTAGTTTGCGCTTGATACGTGCCAGTAGTCCATTAAAGCAATTGCATCAAAATATTTTGCCATTGTAGCATAAGGGTAGTTAGGCCTGTATTGAGGCGGATAAGTGATCGCGATAAAAGGCATTCCTGCAGGTAAATTTTTTAAAGTTTGTGTTGCATAGTCTTCTACCATCTTTGAAGCTGTAACTGGATCTTTTTGGGGCAATTCTTCTATATCTGCAGCAATCCCGTCTACGCGATAACCACTTGGGGTAACATAGTTGGCAACTTGAGCCGTCAAAGATGCATCATATGTGGTGTCTTTCAAGTCTGTGTACAGCCATGCTATGACTTTTATTCCAGCTCTATGTGCAGCAGGAAGCAAGTCATCCAGCCATTTTTTCCATTTGTCTGGAAATCCCGCTTTTGATGTAGCAACTTCAAGGTAAATATGAGTTACTCTGGCATTTACAAAGCGGCTTAAATCATTTGCAGTAGGCATCGTAGAATATATACTGTACCATACTCCTTTTCCTGCATATGGTAAAGACGTAAGAGCTTGACCGATATTTCCTCTTGAAGATTGACTGCCACCAGCTGTCAGCGTCCTTCTATCGGAAAGATTATCAGAAGTATCACTCGCTATTTGATTAGGATTGTTATATGCAATTGTAAGCCATCCTGCAATCCAGCCTACTACTCCGTTTTGAAGTTTGACTTTATACCAATCGCCTGATTTGTCAATTACACTTAATATGTCCCCGTTATTGACCTGCGTTATAATGTTATACTGTGTACCTGGGCCTGTCCGTATATTTACTACATCAGCGTTTACCATTAAAGAGGAAGGTAGAGTTGTAATAATCGGTTGTATGTTAATTATCAATTTGCCATCCTGTTGCGCTACGGAATACTCAGCATCACTGCTCAAGGTAATAATTACTCTCACCGTATTAGGAGTAAGCTGTGTCGGAATAACACCTTTTACAACTTTATCATCAAGGGCAAATCCATATACTCCATTTTTTAAAACTGCATTGTTTAGGTCTACAAAAATTGCGTCCTTATTTGGCGATTTTGAAATGTTATAGTTAGAATCTTGAGTTAAAATAATTACACTTCTTGCATCATTCATATTAGTAAATCCTATACTATCTACAGTATACGGTTTGACAGAGGTATCTTGTGTATTTTGATTTGTGGAAGTATTGTTTAAATTAGATTGGGAAGTCTGAGTAGTATTTGAACTTTGATCACTCAATTTTGCAGAAGCAATTTGCGTGTCTGTCCCTGTTTTACTGTCTATATACACAGTGTTTGTATTTTCGTCCCAATTGACGTTATTTTTGAAAGCTTCACTTATAAATCGCAATGGGACATATGTATAGCCATAGTTTACAAGTTTAACAGATGAGTCAAGTTTTACAGGCTTGTCATTTACATAGGCAGTGTCTTTGTAAAAATAGAGGACGATTTTATCTCCATTGTAAGTAATCCACACTTTAGTGCTGTCATAACCTATTTGTGCCCCCATTTTTTCTGAAATAAACCTTACTGGCACAAATACATGATTGTCAATCATGAGGGGCTTCATATTCGGATTTTGTTTTACCCCGTCTATGAGGATATTTATATGTAGGTAATTGTAGGAGATGTTTTTTCCGTCGATGTTATAAGTTTCAGCCGCATATGCAAATGTTCCACTGTAAATTAGAAAAATTAATAAAAAAATAAACAGATACTTTCCCTTTCTTCTCATCGGCCTCCTCCTCTTTTGTTTTTCTACTTCTTATTGAATTTATTGTAATATACTTATGTTACAGTTATATTGCAAAAGGATTACAATATGGTTACAAATTCTTCTGCTTTCACTATTTTAATATTTTTGTACTCTTTAAGTTGAAGCAAATGATTGTCACCTGTGACTATGAAGTCACAACTTCCTTCTAAAGCACACTCTAAGAAAATATTATCTTTTGGGTCTTCTTTTATAACCTCTATTTTTTGTTTTGGATATACAAATAAAACCCAATCAAAAGATAAAAGCCTATTTAGCAAGTCAAGTCTTTTCTCAATAGTGCCAAAAACAGCAAACTTATCTCGTGTCAACACATCAGCATATTCTTCCACAATTTCTTTGCTTACTACCGGGTCAAATTTATTTAAGACCCAGTAATCGATAACTTTTGCAGGATAGCTTTTTTTGCTAATAAAAGCTGAAATTAAAACATTAGTATCAATTACTGCCCGCATTTTCGTGCTTCCTCTATCTCTTTTTGTACGTCTTCTTCAGATAAGCCTGCTGCTTCGGCTTTACTTCTAAATTCGTTTAAAATTTGCATAATCTCTAATTGTTTTGCCTTCTTTTCAAGTTCTTTTAATTGATTGTACATAGAATAACTTATTATAACTCCTTTGGGTTCAGATCGAGAAGAAACTATTATCACATCGCCTTTTTCTACTTTTTCTAAATATTCACCTAATTTGGGTCTTAATTTGTCTACTCCAATGACTTCTTCCATTTGTTTTCACCTCCAGATTAATTTTAAAATTAATTTCTAGATATATTATAGCCTTTTTGTTCATAATTATCAAGTAAAATTTAAAGGCTGGATATTCACCAGCCCTTACAGTTTGTTGACAAAGTTAAAAAATATTCAAAGGAGATATTTTGCATCGTCGCTCCGATGTTCCAAAGCGACAAAACTAAACTCGACCTTCGGGTTCCGGCAGGGTTTCGGGCACATTCGACGTCCTGTCTTAGTGCCCGCCTCCGCCATCCTTGGCTTCGGCCCTGCCTCCACCCTCGGTCTCGCTAAGTTTTGTTGCCGCTTTGTCACAAGTCGCACCGATTGCAAAATATCTCCTTTACGAAAGTTTGTCTACAGTCTGTAAAGGCTGGATATTATCCAACCCTTATTCTTTCTCTTTTAACATTGCTCCTATAAAATCTCTAAATAATGGATGAGGTTTTAAAGGTCTTGACTTGAATTCCGGGTGGAATTGGGATGCCACAAAATAAGGATGGTCTTTTAATTCTATCATTTCAACCAGCCTCTCATCAGGAGAAAGACCTGAAAGTACAAGGCCTTTTGAGGTTAAAAGCTCCCGATATTGGTTATTGAACTCGTATCTATGCCTATGTCTTTCATAAATTAATTCGTCTTTATAGGCTTCATAAGCTTTTGTTCCTTCAATTACTTTGCAAGGATACACTCCTAATCTCATAGTACCGCCTTTTTCATCTATGTCCTTTTGTTCAGGCATGAGGTCTATTACAGGATGGGAAGTATGCGGGTCAAATTCTGTGGAATTAGCTCCTTTTAGTCCTGCTACATTTCTTGCAAATTCTATTACAGCGCATTGCATACCAAGACACAATCCGAGGTAAGGAATTTTGTTTTCCCTTGCATACTGGATGGCCCTTATTTTGCCTTCAATGCCTCTATCACCAAATCCTCCAGGCACCAATATGCCATCTACTCCTTTTAAAAGCATCTCTACTGTCTCATTATTCACATGCTCCGCATTCACCCATCTTATGTTAACAGTGGCACTATGATAAACTCCTGCGTGCTTTAATGCTTCTACAACGCTTATATAAGCATCGTGTAAGTCAACGTATTTTCCCACCAAAGCTACTTCTACCTGTTTTGTGGGGTTCTTTTCTCTTTCTACGTATTCTCTCCATTGTTTTAAATCCGATTGACCAAGAGGCAAATTTAATCTTTTTAACACATATTCATCTACTTTTTGTCTTTCGAATTCCAATGGTACTTCATAAATTGATTCTACGTCTCTATTTTCTATAACCGCTTCTACATTTACATTGCAAAAAAGGGCGATTTTTTCTTTTAAGTCCTGCGTTAGAGAAAGTTCTGTTCTGCATACAATCATATCCGGTTGAATACCTATAGAGCGTAATTCTTTGACACTGTGTTGGGTAGGTTTTGTTTTTAATTCCCCTGTCTTTCCAAGATGAGGTACTAATGTGACATGAATAAACATAACATTGTCTTTACCTTGTTCAATTGCTACTTGTCTTATAGCTTCAAGGAAAGGAAGGCTTTCTATGTCTCCTACTGTTCCGCCAATTTCCGTTATTACCACATCTACATTTTTTTCTTTTGCAACTCTGTATACTCTTTCTTTAATTTCGTTTGTTATATGGGGGATTACTTGTACTGTGGCGCCGAGATAATCCCCTTTTCTCTCTTTTGTAATGACAGACCAGTACACTTTACCTGCTGTTACATTGCTACTTTTGGTAAGGTTAGTGTCTATAAATCTTTCATAATGCCCAAGGTCTAAGTCTGTCTCCGCCCCATCTTCTGTAACAAAAACTTCACCATGTTGGTATGGACTCATAGTACCTGGGTCTATGTTTATATAAGGGTCAAATTTTTGAATAGCAACTGATAGGCCGCGACTTTTTAAAAGCCTTCCCAATGATGCAGCAGTTATTCCTTTGCCAAGAGAGGATACAACTCCTCCTGTTACAAAAATATATTTTGTCATTTTCTCACCTCTTAAGTGTATTATCGTTTTTTTAGACTAATTTTTAATGGCTTTTAACACATAAAAAAATCTCTATTTTGGAAAAATAGAGACTCGTATCCCTTTAAGTTTAGATGGATTTTGTTGAATTTTTACAATACCGCCAGTACATAAAAACACCTCGTAAAAAATAAATACTTATTTATTATATAGGATTTTGAAGTGATTGTAAAGAGGATAAAGCATCTCACCTCACAAATTAAATCAATCATTTTAAATTATTATAACACAAATTGCATTAGTTTTTGCAAAATATTATAATGTTGTAAGATATTAAAATCTTAAACCTTTATCTTATTGAAAAAAGGAGGAAAAATATGGCTGCAGATTATCACGTCCACATAGAAAACGGCCCTTATACTATAGAATGGCTTAAAAAGTTTATAGATTCTGGTTTAAGTAAAGGTCTAGTAGAGATTGGCATTTCTGAACACGGACATAGATTTAAAGAAGGATATAGCGCTTATAAAAGCGACGGTTTCAGAGGCAAATGGATAAAAGATTATATGGATCAAAGCATTTCCGATTATGTTGAACTTATAAAGGAAGCAAAAGCAATGGGACTGCCTGTTAAATTAGGTATAGAAGCAGACTACTTCCCAGGAAAAGAAAAGGAAATAAAGGAATTTTTAGAGCCTTATCCATGGGATTATGTGATAGGCTCTGTTCATTGGATTGAAGATTGGGGTATAGACCTTGAAGAATCTATAGAAGAATGGAAAACAAGAGATGTTGATTCGATTTATCTCGAATATTTTAATATAATTGAAAAAATGGCTAAAACAGGCTTATTTGATATTATAGGACACATTGACCTTGTGAAAATTTTTGGATTTAGGGCAAAGCCTTATACTTTTGATAAAATAAGACGAAATATTAAGGAAATCTCTAAAGCAGGTATAGTAATTGAAGTTTCTACGGCAGGGCTTAGAAAACCCGTAGGAGAAATCTATCCTTCAAAAGAAATAATGGGAATGATCAAGGAATATAATGTACCGATTGTAGTAAATTCTGACGCTCATAATCCTTACGATGTGGCAAGAGATTTTGACAAAGCTTATGCTTATGTAAAATCATACGGGATAAACACTCTTTATTATTTTGAGGGAAAAAAAAGAACACCTTATAATATTTGAAGGAGCAGGAAAGTTTGCTCCTCAGTTTGTGGGCAAAGTTAAAAATTTTTTGAAGAAGATATTTTGCATCGTAGCTCTGATGTTCCAAAGCGACAAAACTAAACGGGCACAACTTCCGGCTATTTAATATATCACTTTGAGGCAAAGCACAGCAAAACTAGCAGTATAGATATCTGAAAAATATCACAAAAATTTTACAGCATTTCTACTTTAAACCCTGTTAAATAGTATAGCTTCTCATTAATTTCTTCTAGCGTTTCTTTCTCGATAGGAGAAGAAGTTACAATTTTTACAATCATGTTGTCTACATATATACTGGGATTTTTCTTTAAAAGAATCCCTTTTTCTTCAAAAAGATTTTTAACTATGTTTATTATTTCAAATTGATTGCAACTGTTGCTTATCCCTATAGGCCATCTTGTCTTTTCTGACAGTTTTTTAATCAGTTCTGTGTACTTTTCACCCACCACTTTTGATATAAATGAAAGCTCAATATACTTAGAACCATCCGAGGATATCTTTATGCTTTTTTTGTAAATTTTATGTGGAAGTTTTGAGAATTCTTCATCAATTATTTTCAAAGCTTTATTTTGCTCCATTCTATCTTCAAAATCGCTATTTGCTATAATAATTTCTTTCTTCTCATTTGGAATTTCCTTTTTATCATTTGCAATTAATAAAGTTAAGCCTGTTTCACTATAAAACTTGTCTTTAACTAGATCTAAATCATTAATTTTTCCTTCTATCTTTACTATAACTTTCTTTTCCATGTTCATATATGAAACTTTTTTTATTAAAACTTCTTTAGGAAGTATTTTTGACAAAATGCTGTTTATTGCTGAAATATTGATATTCTTGTTAAGCTCTATTTTCCAACCTGTTTTCTCTTCAAATTCTTTAAATTTTTCAGAGTATTTTTCTCTTGCTACATCTGGAAAATTGAAATATAAAAGAGCTATTTTTTCTTCAAACCTTGCACCTTTTTTATACAGCCCTGATTCAGGGCCAAAATATTCATCTACGAAGGAAAGCATTTGATTTAGTTCCATTACTTCCTCTTTTTGAAGATTTTTCAATTCATCTTCAGTTACTGCATGATACAAAAACATCCGTTTTTTATCAGGTTCAAAGTATATAGTATTGTTTAGTAATTCTTTCAAGTTTTCAGCGTTAACACCTTTTCCCCAAATTTGTGCTATTTCTTCAAGAGATAATGCCTGTTTTACACCTATTTTTTCAACTATAAATCGCCATAAATCTTTTATATTTTCTTGAGTCAATGCACAATTTTGGTTCATAGAAGGATAAGGCTGTTTCTCAATTTGCTTTCTTGGATTTTTTATGTCAATTTCATAGATGTCACCATTTGAAGGTATGTATACTTCTGACTTTAAGTCTTTTTGAACTTCTTTTCCGAGAAAATTTATTATTTCCGGATCTCCATGAACAAGGAATATTTTTTTAGGGTAAAGACTATTAGCAAGTGCTAGTATTTCTCCCATGTCAGCATGAGCTGACAGGCCAAATTTGTCAATACTTGCATTTATCAATATTTCTTTATCGTCAACTTTAATTTTCCTGTTTTCAGGGCTTTCTTCCATGATATCTAACAGTCGTCGGCCGGGAGATTCTTCATCTTGATAGCCAGTTATGGCAATTAAATTTTTTTCATCCTGTGCAAGTTTTTCAACATACCACTGACTTGGGCCTCCGGTTATCATACCTGAACTTGATAGGATTACACATGATTCTTTTATAATCTCTTCTCTTATTTCAGGCTTTTCAACTTCTATAACATTATCATCAAAAAATATATCATTACCCTTGAAAATTTTTTTAGCAAGGTTTTGCCTTAAATAATTGGGATTTAATTTATAAACCCTGCATACTTCTCTCACCATGCCATCAACATATACTTTTGTTTTTAATAGCCCTTTGTTTATTGCTTTCTTTAAGATAAGTATAATTTCTTGGGCTCTTCCCAGTGCAAATGCAGGTATTATGACTTTTCCACCTTCGCTTATTATAGAAGATACTTTTTCAATAAGCCTCGTTTCTTCTAATTCCCTGTTGGCATGCAGCTTGTCTCCATATGTAGATTCAAATATTGCTACATCCGGTCTTAATTTAGGTATAAAAGCTCCTTCTATGGTATTCTGCCTAAATCCAGAAAAATCGCCTGAATAAAAAATGCTTCCTTCTTCTGAGGTAATATAAACTGAGGCTGCGCCTAATATGTGGCCTGCAGGATATAATGTAACTTTTATTTGTGAATCGGGAAAAGGCGTAAAAGTATATCCCGGTGTATAACAAAGTACCCTATCTAACATATCTTTGACGTGGTTTTCGACATAAATAGGTATTTCACTTTCTCTCTCCATTATTTTTAAGCTGTCGTATAGCAATACTCTTGTTAGGTCTTTTGTAGCATGAGTCATATATATTTTAGCTTGGGGATACATTCTTGATATAATAGGTAATGCACCTGTATGATCCAAGTGGGCATGACTTACTATTATGGCATCAACACCGCCATGCTCTTGAATCAAACGAAAATCAGGAAGATTATCCTTTGTAGATGACATACGTATTCCGCAATCGAGTAATATGTTTTTACCATCAAGATTAATGAGATAACATGAAGCACCTACTTCATTAGCTCCTCCAGAAAATATAGCTTTCATAAAAACCACCTTTTTGAGTTTATTTTGCTAAAGTAAAAGGAGCAAGGAAAACTTGCTCCTTTTTTCATTTATATATACCCCCTCTTGTAGTAAAAGCTCTTACTCTAATAACAAAATCTACGTTGTAAATCTCAATTTTATATTCCATTGTCCTCTATCTTTAATGCCTTTTTTGCTTCTTCTAAAGTTATATATTCTCCCTCGCTTTCTTTTAACAATTTTTCCTCTCCATAGGTCATTTGTTCTACTTCTAAAGCTTTCTCCCAATCGCTAAATTTTTTTATAAGCTCTTTCTTTTTTCTCTTTAAGATACTCAGCAAAGTCAATTATTTCACCAATTTCTTTCTCCGGTAAAAAATCTGTAATTTCATTTAACCTTTTTATTACGCTACTATTTTGCATTTTTATTACCCTAATAAAATTTACTTGTATATATTATATCATCTTTATAATATTCTGACAACAATCTTTATTTCTATATTAACCCCTTTACAGCTCTTGCTTTTATTATACTATTTAATTTATTTAGCGACTCTACCGCCTCATCAGGAATTTCTTTGTCCGTACTTACAATCATAAGGGCAGTTCCATCATTTTTATTGGGGCTTACTTGCATAGTTGAGATGTTTATGCCAAAGTCTCCTAATACATTCCCAATATGACCTATAACCCCTGGTACGTCTTTATTCTTAACAAATAGCATGTTTTCTGTAGGCTCAAAATTTACTTTATGGTCCATATACTCTACAATTCTTATTTCTTCTCCATATGTGGTTCCAGCAAATTGTGTGGTTTTGCCATGAGTGTCTGTAATCTTGAGAATGATAAGGCTTGAATAGTGGTCTATTTCTTCGATTTTTCCTTCTACAATCTCTATTCCCATTTCTTTTGCCCTTAATTTTGCATTTACAACACTTACATCCTCTTCTAATACAGGCTTTAAAAAGCCTTTAAGTGCATAAAGAGTGACAATTTCTGTATTAGTTCTAGAAATCTCTCCTCTATATATCACTTCAACTAATCTAACAGGAGTTTCATTTATTTGATAATAAAGTGCTCCCATGGCCTCGGCTAATCTCATATATGGTTTAAGCTGTGAAAATTCATCGGATTTTACACCTGGTAAATTTACTATGTTTCCGTACAAATTGCCGTTTAAAGCCGAAATTACTTCTTGAGCAATTGATATGCCTATGTTTTCTTGCGCTTCATAAGTCGAAGCTCCAAGGTGAAGAGTAAAGACAACATTTGGCAGTTCAAGAAGAGGATTGTGAAAATCTTGTCGTTCTACATTATATTTGGGCTCTACTTCAAGAACATCCAAACCTGCTGCCGCTACAATGCCCTCTTTTATGGCATTGTAAAGTGCCTTTTCATCAATAATGCCTCCTCTAGCAGCATTTACTATTCTAACTCCTTTTTTCATCTTTTTAAATTCTTTTTCCCCAATCATTTTTTTTGTCTCTTCCGTTTTTGGGAGATGGATTGTTATAAAGTCTGATTGCTGAAGTAATTCATCCAAAGTAACTTTTTCTACTCCGTATTTTTCAAAACGACTATCAGGCATATAAGGATCGTAAGCAATTACTCTCATGTTGAATGCTGCCAGCCTTGCAGCAACAAGGGAACCGATTCGACCAAAACCTATTATACCTACAGTTTTACCATTTAGTTCAACGCCTTTGAATTTATCCCTTCTAAAGTCTCCATTAAGGCCAGCATGATATGCCTGTGGTATATTTCTGGCTATAGCCAGCATAAGACCAACGGTCAATTCCGCTGCAGCAACGATATTCCCAGTAGGAGTATTTACAACAAGGATTCCTTTTTCGGTAGCTGATGACACATCAATGTTGTCAACCCCATTTCCCGCACGACCTATTACCTTTAACTTCTCGCCTTTTTCGATGAGTTCTCTATCCACTTTTGTAGCACTTCTAACAATAATAGCATCATAATTTTTAATAATTCCTAAAAGCTCTTCTCTCGAGATATTAGTTTTCACATCTACTTCAGCGTGTTTTTTAAGATACTCAATCCCACTTTCTGATATTTTTTCTGTGACAATTATCTTCAAGATTTATCCCTCCTTATCTATTGCATCTTTCAACGCCTCAAGGGTTTTAGTAAGCATTTTTTCAGTAACATAACCCATATGGCCTATTCTTATAATTTTCCCTTTTAAAGGTCCTTGCCCTCCTGTTATTAATACCCCATGTTTTTCTTTCATGTGGCTTATAATTTCTGATGCTTTGTATTTTTCAGGAACTTTTATAGCAGTTATTAAATCAGAAGCTATCTTTTCTTCCGGCAGCAGCTCTAATCCCAGGCTCTTTATGTATTCTCTCACTCTTTTTCCATAGTCAGCTTGCCGCTTGTATACATTATCCAATCCCAATTCCAAAAGCATATTTGTCGCTTTTGCTACAGCCATTATTGTGGAAACAGCAGGAGTAGCAGGAGTATCGGGGTTGGGCTTTAAAACGCCTTCTCTTGCTTTTTTCAAGCTAAAATAATATTTTGGAAGATTAGAAGTTTCAGCCATTTTCCATGCTCTTTCACTTAAAGCAACAAAGCTAAGTCCAGGTGGCGACATCAGGCACTTTTGAGAACAAGTTATTACTGCATCAATACCCCACTCGTCCATTTCAAGGGGTATACCACCTAACGAGCTTACAGCATCAACGACAATTGCTACCCCGTATTTATTAGCAATTTTTGCAATTTCTTTTACGTTATTTGTAACTCCTGTGGAAGTTTCATTATGGGTAACTAAAAGGGCTTTGTAATTGCCATTTTTTAATTTATCTTCTAATACGTCAAGGTCTACGGCGTTTCCCCAGCCAAAGTCTTGAAGTTCTGCATCAAGGCCATAAGCTCTTGCTATATCATAAAATCTTTCTCCAAAATAACCTATACTGGCGACTAATACTTTATCTCCCGTGGAAAAAAGATTTGCAATGACAGCTTCCATTCCACCTGTTCCTGATGAGGTCAACGTGATAACTTCATTTTTAGTTTTAAATATTTCTTTTAAATTTTTATTGAGATTAGAAAATAATTCATAAAAATCTTCCGTTCTATGGTGTAAAGGCTGTGCACCCGCAACTTTTTTTACATCTTCCGGCACCATTGTAGGCCCTGGTGTCATCAATATCATTTCTTTCATTTTATCACTCCTTGTTACTAGATGTATATTTAATATGATAAATCAATAAAGTAAAAAATGCAATAGTAAAAAATACATTGTCTGTGTCAAGATTTTGTAGGAAAAAAATTTTTATAACTGACCTCACCGTTA
>NZ_JAFCAC010000017.1:0-2615 GCF_018588165.1 Thermoanaerobacter sp. CM-CNRG TB177 | reverse complement strand
GGGAATAGGCACTCTCTGAAAGGGCGGACTATAAATAGCCCAGCCTTCTAAACTAGTGCAGTTTTGCACAGTTTAGATGACCAGGGAGGAGCCATTTCTCGGTTTAAGTTGATGGAGAAATGGTGTCTTTTACTATGTTAAAAGAGGCTATGTTCTATAAAAAACTAGAGAATAATGTTGTAGAATGTTTATTATGTCCTCATAATTGCCGTATAAATGAAGGAAAGTACGGAGTCTGCAATGTGAGAAACAATATAAACGGAATATTAGTGACCGAAAATTACGGTACTATCACCTCTGCAGCATTAGACCCAATTGAGAAAAAGCCTCTTTATCACTTTTATCCCGGCAGATATATATTTTCAGTAGGGACCTATGGCTGTAATTTGAAATGTAAGTTTTGTCAAAATTGGGAGATATCACAACAAAGGTTAAAAGGCGAATACGTCCTGCCAGAACAGGTAATAGCTGCTACAAAAAAGCAGAGAGATAATATAGGGATTGCTTTTACTTATAACGAGCCTTCCATATGGTATGAATACGTATATGACTGTTTAATTGAGGCTAAAAAAGAAGGTTTAAAAACCGTTCTTGTCACAAATGGATATATAAATTTAGAACCTTTAAAAAGTTTATTACCTTATGTGGATGCCATGAATATAGATGTAAAAGCCTATACAGAGGATTTTTATAAAAAAATTTGTTCTGGAAAGTTGCACCCCGTCTTAGAAACTGTTGAACAGGCTTCAAAACACTGTCATGTGGAGGTTACAAATTTAATAATTACTGATTTAAATGACAAAAAGGAAGAGATAGAAAGTTTAGTAAAATGGCTTTCTCAAATTGACAAAAATATTCCTTTGCATTTTTCAAGGTATTTTCCAAATTATAAACTAGATAATCCACCTACTCCTTTGGATACACTCCGAAGAGCTTATGAGATAGGGAAAAAATATTTAAATTTTGTCTATGTAGGAAATGTCATGGGATTCGACAACAATACCTATTGTCCTTATTGTGAAAATTTGCTTGTTAAAAGAGATTATTGGCATGTTAAGCTAGTAGGTTTGGAAGGGAGCAAGTGCAAAAAATGTGGAAACAGTGTAAATATTATAAATTGAAAGGGCGTAAAAAGCCCATTTTTTGTTGTGAAGGATGCCGACAGGGCCCCTGCCGGAGTAACACTATTATTGCAATATTCATATATTGTCTTTAGATTACGTTTTTGAGGAGGGAACAATATAATGGATGACATAAAGAAAGAATTTCAAAAAGCTCTTGAAATATTAAAAAATGCGATGGAATTGTCTTTTAAAGAATACAAAAAAAATCCGTCTAAGAAGAATGAAATAATTGGACTTTGGGAATATACATTAGGTGAATTTTTTCAATATTTTTACAAAGTTAGTGAAAAATACGATGCAAAAGACTTATATAAAGCAATAACAAAAGTTATGATTTTTGGGAAATAACACATTAAATCATATAAAAAATTATTGGACAAAATATTAATGAAACCAAAGGGAGGAGGAAGGGATATGGGAATTTTGAAATTTCTTTCCTCCAGAAAATTTTACTGGGGGATTGGAGCAGCTGCATTAGGTTTAATGCTCTTCCCGAAAGCCCAAAAAAACATGAAACCATCACTGGAAAAAAGCGTTAAAGAATTGCAAGAAGTTGTAAACAAACTTGCAGAATTTTTTGATAATAGGAGACAAATCTTAATTGAAACAGTTAAAAACAAGATGGAAGAGTTAAGAGAGCAAGAGAGTCAGAAAGAAGAAATAATTAAGCAAAAACAACAAGCACTACAGCAATTAGAATACCTTAAAAATAAGATACAAACTCTTGAAGAGCAGATAAAAACATTAGAATGATAGTTTTGCTCAACCGATAAGGTTGAGCTTTTTGTAAAAGTATGAAAATTTATTTGTTGCTATTGATTTTTTATAATTTAGAGGTATAATAGTAAATGTAATGCGTTACACACTTTATTAGATATGTCTCTGAAAATCAATGAAAAATATTATGTAATCTGTTACACAGGAGGTTATAACAATTGGCGATAATCGTGCAAAGAGTATAATTTTAATTATGTGATGATAGATGTTGTTAAGTATGCAAAAAGTAAGAGAAATATACTCGATTAGTCGAAGGACACTTATAAACTGGGAAAAAGAAGGATTAATTACTCCTCTTAGAACTCCAAAAGGTATAAGAAGGTATAGAAAAGAAGACATAGAGAAGTTATTAGGTATGATAGAAGAAAAACCGAAATCCAAAGTAGTTTTGTATACAAGAGTGTCCACAAAGAAAGCTTTTGAACAAGATAAAAAAAGGAGAAGTTGAAAAAGTTGTAATAGAATATCCGGATAGACTAGCAAGATTTGGTTTTAAATATCTTAAGTTTTTTATGGAAAGCTTTGGGGTGGAGCTTATAGTTTTAAACGGGAAAGAAAACGAAGAAGATGTAAATAAAGAACTAGCAGAGGACTTAATAGCAATAGTAACATCTTTCGCAGCAAAAATTTACGGACAAAGGAGCAAAAAACATGATAGTGATACAGGCTAAACTCATTTTTCTAAATCAACAAGACAAACAAATAGTATTAGAC
>NZ_JAFCAC010000016.1:0-35433 GCF_018588165.1 Thermoanaerobacter sp. CM-CNRG TB177 | reverse complement strand
GTGCTACTTTTTTATGAGATGTTTTTTATCCACCCCAACATTTATTATAGAACCATTTAAAAATGAATGGAGACATTATAGAAGATGCATCTTTTACAGGCCATGGATGTGCCATAAGCCAGGCTTCAACCTCTATGATGATAGACCTTATAAAGGGAAAAGACAAGAAAGAAGCCTTAAGGCTTGTTCAAGAATTTATAGACATGATACACAAAAAAGATGTAAATTTAGATGAATTAGGTGATGCACAAGTACTGCAGGGTGTGTCTGACTTTCCTGCCCGCGTAAAATGTGCTTTACTGGCATGGAAAACGCTCCAGGAAATTTTGTAAAAAAGAAAAACGCTCCAAAAAAGGACTTTCTTTTATACCCTTCTTCAATATCATTTTATATGCTTTAGATTCTTCAATTCTCAATATCCTCCTTACCTCTGCAAAAACTCTTTCTATATTTTTTTTCCTGCACACTATGTCTAACATTTGTCTTAAAAGCCATGTCTTTCTTTTTGCTTATTTTTAAAATCAACATCTTCCTATTTGAGGCTTAACGCTTCTCCGGCTAATAATATAACCTAATTTTAGAAAAGCCAACATATTTTAAAAATTTGTATTGATACTTATTATTATCTATGCTAATATACTAGACATGAGTAAAATTAAATAAAATTATAAAAAGCAAAACCAAATTATACAACATATATTATATCAACGTTAAAAACTTTATTTCGACATTAAGAGAATAAGTACAATAAATTCGACAAATAGAAAGAAGGAAAATACATTAAAATAGTATTTTAAAAACTTAATTAAACAAAATATTGAGATAGGGAGAGGCAAAATGAAAAAGAGAATTTTTTTAATTGCAATTGCCTTCTTACTATTATTTTTTAATTCCATAGCTTTTTCTGCTCCTGATGTTCCATCTAGACCTACTCAGTTTAAATATGTATATGATTATGCGGGGCTTATGTCCCAAAATGATATAGAAGAGATAGAAAAAGTAGGGAAAGCTTTAGATGATGCCACAAAGGCGCAAATAATAGTAGTAACGGTTGACACTATTGGAGATTACCCAATAGAGGAATATTCTCTTGCCCTTTTTAGAAATTGGGGCATAGGAGACAAAGAGAAAAACAACGGTGTTCTTCTTTTAGTGGTAAAAGACAGACTTTTAAAAGGTCAAGCTGGCAAAGTGAGAATTGGGGTAGGTTATGGATTGGAAGGGGCAATACCTGATTCTGTTGCAGGAAGGATTTTAGACGATTTTGTTTTAACTTCTTGGGCAAAAGGTGAATACTCTAAAGGCATATATGCTGGTTATATGGCCGTAGCCTCAAGAGTTGCAAAAGAGTACAATATAGACCTTCAGGGGCTGGATGTTTCCGAATACAGTGTCAATACAAGTAGCAATGATAGCAGTATATCGTGGGAAGATATTGCTGCAGTGATTATACTCATTTTAATATTTATTATCTTTGGAAGAGGAGGAAGAAATATAAGAAGAAACTGGTGGGGTCCAGGAAGCTTTGGCTCAGGAGGATTTGGAGACTTTAGAGGTGGTAGCTTCGGCGGCGGAGGTTTTGGCGGAGGTTCTGCCGGAGGCGGAGGAGCCAGCCGCTAAACTAGATTTTTATCAAACTGAGGGGACTTTAGAAACACCCTCAGTTTGTTTTTTTATATTCTCTCAAATACAGGTTTTAGCTCAATTACAAGGTTATCAAATATACTAACTTTTACTTTATCCTCTTCAGAGTACATTTGAGGCCTTCCATAACGTCCTTCCTCAAGTGTGAATACCATAACCACCTTTTCATCAGGTTCTACAATCCAATATTCTTTTACCCCTGCTTTTTCGTATAAATTAAACTTTTCTATTTTATCTTTTTGACCAGTTGAAGGAGAAACTACTTCTATAATTAATTCTGGAACTCCATAATAACCTGTCTTTTTAAGCCCTGAATTATCACATATAATGATTATATCAGGCTGTACTACATTGGTAGTTTCTTCATCTTTTTCATTTGCTTCTGGTATTCGCAAATCGAAAGGAGCAGTAAATACTCTGCAAGATTTATCCTGCAGATAGTTTGCAAATTGCCTTGCTAGTTCTAACAATACTGCTTGATGTTGCCATGTTGGAGCTGCTTGTAGATGGGGAACACCATTAATAATTTCCCATCTTTCTTCTTCAGACCAGGTTAAATAGTCTGCATAAGTATATTTTTTATTTTTTTCGGGCAATGGCATAAAATAACCTCCATCATCTATCATTAACTTATTATTATTTTAATTATATCATAATAAAAACAAGATAAAAGGGAAAAAATGATATATACTTATAAATGTAAGTGATATAATAAGGTTGAATTAGTTAAACTTAGAGGTAAAGGGAGATAAAATATGTCAAAAATAGAATTTATAGCATCTACTCTTTTTGGTGTTGAAGCAATAACTGCAAGAGAGCTAAAAGAGCTAGGGTATACAGATGTCACTGTAGAGAATGGGAAGGTCACTTTTGTAGGTGATGAGATGGCTTTATGCCGTTCTAATCCTTTTGTGGCTCTGGAACGATTCCAATCGAGCAGCTATGATTGGAATAAATCTTGCACCAGGTTTAAAAAGGCAATTTGTTTCCGAAAAATGGGGGAGAATATCAAGTAAATTATGGAAACAAGCAAGAGAAGAAGCTCACAATGCCATTAAAAAAGATGTGAGCTTAAACATAAAAGGCTATGATATTAATAAAAATGCTATTAAATTGTCAAAATACAATGCGCGTAAAGCTGGTGTAGAGAAATACATAATTTTTGAAAATATCCCATTAAAAGATTAAAAAACAGATGATAAATAGCTAATTATTGAAGGAGGAAGACCTGATGATGAAAAATGATATAAAACCGGGAGACGTCCTCCTTCTTTCTTTTCCTACTCATATTCCAAAAGGGCATGAACAGGAAGGCAAAAGGCCGGTTGTTACCAAATACGTGCTGTAGATGTTAAGCGCATTGAATCGCTCATTGGTTCTCTTAGAGGAGATATCCTTGACTCTATTATAAGAAACTTGATACATATTTTTCAAGGTAAATAGATAGTCATGAACAAGGGAATTGACTTAAATGATAAGTAGATGTAAAATATAGGTGTACAAGTGAATACAAAAAATCTTATGGTCCGAAAGGTTAAAAGGGAAGACGGGTGAAAATCCCGCGCAGCCCCCGCTACTGTGAGCGAGGATGAAGCCCTAATAACGCCACTGCTTGGCACTCAAGAGAGGTGCCGGGTGGGAAGGCTGGGTGGAAGATGAATCGCGAGCCAGGAGACCTGCCATAAGATTTCGGAAGTTCGCCTTCGGAGGGAAGGTGGAATGGTATTTTTATGCTTAATTTTGGCAAAAAAGGTCTACCTCCGCAGGGTAGGCCTTTTTTTGATACTTGAAAAATTTAAATTAGGAGGGTACGTATGAGAAACTTTAAAGGATTACTTGCTTTATTGTTGGTATTTGTTTTAGCTTTTTACCTTGCAGCATGTTCAACAAACACTGCCACTAAACCAGAAAACACTTCTCAAACAGCAACTGAAACCGTAAAAACTCAGTTTCCTTTAAAGGTTACTGATTTTTTGGGAAAAGAGGTAACTATAGAGAAAGAGCCCCAAAGGATAGTTTCTCTTGCGCCTTCTATCACAGAACTTATATATGCTTTAGGAGCAGGAAATAAGGTTGTGGGTGTCACAGACTTTGATAATTATCCACCTGAGGTCAAGGATGTACCCAAAGTGGGTGGTTTTAAAGGGCCAAATGTAGAAGCGATTACTGCTCAAAAGCCTGATGTAATTTTTGCTTCCACTCTTTCAGGCAAAGAGCAAATGGAATCTTTAGAAAAGATGGGTATTCCTGTTGTAATGTTGGAGGCAAAAAATATTGCCCAGATATACCAGTCTATAAAAATAATAGGCCAAATAACAGGGACAGAGAAAAAAGGCGAAGAGTTAATTAAACAAATGCAAGATAAAATAAAAGAAATAAATGACAAAGTCAAAGAGCTTCCAAAAGTCAGCGTATTTTATCTGGTCTCTCTTGACGGAAACTGGACAGCAGGTAAAGGCACATTTATTGATGAGCTTATAAACCTTGCAGGTGGCAAAAATGTTGCAGAGGATGTAAATGGTTGGGCGCAGTACAGCGTAGAAGAGTTAGTTAAGAAAAATCCAGATGTTATAATAACATCTCCTCATGCAGGGAATGTAAAAGACATTAAAAACATGGCAGGATACAAAGACACAAACGCTGTTAAAAATGACAAGATATTTGTGATAAGCAATGATGACATAATATCAAGAGCTTCTAATAGAATTGTTTTAGGACTTGAAGAAATTGCAAAATTCTTACATCCGGAGGCATTTAAGTAAAGTGAAATTCAAAAGAGGTATATATTTTGGTACAGCCTTTTCACTGCTTGTCTTTACCATGATTTTATCAATTTCTGCAGGGGCGGTAAAAATACCCCTGCGGGAAATTTTAAATATTTTTTTTGGCGGTGGCAGTGAAACTTCCAGGACGATAATACTTAATTTAAGGCTTCCAAGGGTAATTGAATCAGCAGTTGTAGGAATGGGACTTTCAGTTGTAGGGGCGTTTTTTCAAGGGCTTTTGAGAAATCCAATGGCAGATCCTTATGTTTTGGGTATATCATCAGGAGCGGCTTTTGGTGCTACTATTGCGATAATATTGGGGTTTGGAATATTTGGACTGAGTTTTATGGCATTTGTTACTTCTTTAATGACTGTGTTTTTTGTGTACACTATCTCTAGAACTAGCACAAGAGTATCCATGACCACAATGTTGCTTGCGGGAATAGCCATAAGCGCTTTTATGTCTGCAATTATTTCTCTCATGATGCTTTTAAACCATGATGAGTTTTCTCGAATTGTTTTTTGGACTATGGGAGGATTTAGCCTCATAAATTGGAATAGTGTGGTCTTTTCTACTCCTATAATAGTAATTGGCTCTTTTGTGATGTATGTATTTTCAAGGGATGTAAATGCGATATTGACAGGAGAAGAAGTTGCAGAACATTTAGGTGTCAACACAGAATTGGTCAAAAAAATAATTCTTGTGACAGGCTCATTGGTTACTGCAACAGCTGTGTCAGTTGGTGGAATTATAGGTTTTGTGGGACTTATTGTGCCTCATATATCAAGGCTTATTGTAGGACCTGACAATAGAGTTTTGGTACCTTTTAGTGCAATATCAGGAGCAATATTTTTGACTTTTGCAGACCTATTAGCACGAGTTATTTTAAAACCAATGGAAATTCCAATTGGGATAATTACTGCGGCATTTGGAGGACCATTCTTTTTGTATCTGTTAATAAAGAGCAAACAAAAAAGTGAAGGAATGTGATGATATGGCTATTTTACAGGTAGATAAATTACATTTTTCTTATGGGGAAAGGGAAGTTTTAAGAGGGATAGATTTCACCATAAATAAAAGCATAGTGATAGGGATAATTGGTGCAAATGGAAGTGGCAAGACTACACTTTTAAAGAATATATCAGGGTATTTGACGCCAACTTATGGTAATGTCTTTGTGTTAGGGAAAAATATCAAAGACTTTACTATAAAAGAAAAGGCAAAATATATAGGTTATGTGCCTCAAGATATAGTTTACGACTTTGAATTTAGCTGTTATGACGTAGTAATGATGGGAAGAATTCCTTATCTTAAAAGGTTTCAGTCGGAGAGAAAAGAAGACAGAGATATTGTAAGAGAGTGCATGGAAATTACAAATACATGGCAGTTTAAAGACAAAAGTATAAAAGAGTTAAGCGGCGGTGAAAGGCAAAGGGTGTATATAGCGAGGGCATTAGCACAAAAAGCTCGAATTTTACTCATGGATGAGCCAGTTTCTCACCTTGATATAAAATACCAAGTTGAAATACTATCTCTTGTAAAAGATTTATCTTTAAAAGGAATACTTGTAATTGTTGTGCTTCACGATATTAACCTCGCTTCACAGTTTTGTGATGAGATTTTCATAATGAAAGAAGGCAAAATAATAGCATCTGGGTCTCCCAGAAGTGTTTTAACATTGAACAACATAAAATCAGCCTTTTCAATAGATGTGGAAGTGTTTGAAAATCCCATCACACATACTCCTTACGTCATTCCTTCATTAAATGGAAAGGAGCAACTCAAAGTTGTGTAAAGCTGTAATGATTGCAGGTCCTCATTCAGGGGCAGGTAAAACTACTGTAAGCCTTGGGCTTATGGGAGTGCTGTCAAAAAGGTATAAAGTTCAGCCTTTTAAAGTAGGTCCAGATTATATAGATGCTGCTTATCACCGATATGTCACAGGGAATTTTTCCTGCAATCTTGACTTATACATGTTGGGGGAACAAAACCTTAAATCGCTTTTTTACAAAAATGCCTGCAATGCTGACATTTCTATAATTGAAGGTGTTATGGGAATGTACGATGGGATTGATACTACAAAAAAGGGAAGCAGTGCCCATATTGCGAAAATTTTAGATATTCCTGTGATTTTAGTTGTAGATGCTTCTTCTATGGCGACAAGTGTATCAGCTTTAATAATGGGTTATATGCACTATGACAGGGAAGTAAAAATTAAAGGGGTGATATTAAATAAAGTTGGAAGTGAAAAACACTATGCCCTTTTGAAAGAATGCATAACAAGAGATTTAGGTATTGAGGTTTTTGGCTATCTTCCAAAGGATCCAAAATTAGATTTGCCAGAAAGACACTTAGGCCTTGTGCCGATATATGAGATGCCAGAAATTAAACACAAGTTTGATACCTTATATGATTATATTGAAAAATACATTGATATAGAAAAAATTCTTAATGTAGGTGTAATTGACTGTTCAAATACATTTAGAAACACGATTGCTGAGGGCCATGATTTAAAAAGGGTAAAAATAGGGTATGCGTTTGATGAGGCTTTTAACTTTTATTACAAAGAGAGTTTGGAACTTTTTGAAGAAATAGGAGCAGAGCTTGTACCCTTTAGCCCTCTTAAGGATTATAAGCTGCCAGATGGAATATCGGGTTTGTACATAGGGGGAGGATTTCCAGAGGTTTTTGCAGAAAAACTAAGTAAAAACAAAAAAATATTAAAATCGGTTAAAGATGCGATAGATTCTGGTATGCCTGCATATGCAGAGTGTGGCGGATTTATGTATCTTACAAAAAGCATAACAGATTTACAAGGAGATACTTTTGAAATGGCAGGAATTTACGATTTTGAAACTGTCATGACTAAAAGGCTTCAGAGATTTGGCTATGTTGAAGCAGAAGTTATTGAAGATAACGCCCTTTTTAGAAAAGGGGATAAAATAAAAGGACATGAGTTTCACCACTCAATAATAAAAGGTTTTTCACAGAAAGCCTCATACGTTGTGTATAAACCGGGAAAAGAAGAGGCTTGGGAATGTGGATTTGTGCATAAAAATTGCCTGGCGACGTATGTTCACATAAATTTGTACACATATAAAGAGGCTGTCAAGAGGTTTGTTGACAAATGTATTCAATACCGAAACTCAAATGCTTTTCAGGAGGATTAATATGGCACTTAAATTGATGATACAAGGGACTGCATCATCTGTTGGCAAAAGCTTGTTGGTTGCCGCTTTTTGCAGGATTTTCAAGCAAGATGGTTACAGAGTGCCCCTTTTAAGTCTCAAAACATGGCTTTAAATTCCTATATAACCGATGAAGGATTAGAAATAGGAAGAGCACAAGCTATGCAGGCGGAAGCGGCAGGAGTTAAGCCTTCTTATCACATGAATCCAATACTTCTAAAGCCCAGTTCTGATAAAAAAAGCCAAGTTGTTTTAAGAGGCAAAGTTTATAAAAACATGTCTGCAGCCGAATACCACCAATTTAAACCCCAGCTTTTAAAGTTTATTAAAGAGGACTTTGATTTTCTTGCAAGTCAAAATGACATTGTAGTAATAGAAGGTGCTGGAAGCCCTGCAGAAATAAATTTAAGAGATAGAGATGTCGTAAACATGGGTATGGCAGAGATGGTAAATGCACCAGTACTTCTTGTAGGAGATATTGATAAAGGAGGTGTATTTGCTTCAATAGCTGGCACTTTGCTCCTTTTAAAAGAAAATGAGAGAAATCGCATTGAAGGTGTACTTATAAATAAGTTTAGAGGAGACATTGAAATATTAAAGCCAGGTTTGGAGATGTTAGAAAACATTGTACACAAAAAGGTTTTAGGTGTTGTCCCTTATATGGATGTGCACATTGATGAAGAGGATGGGGCGACGGAGAGATTTTATCGCAGGAGTACAGAAGGAGATATAGAGATTGCAGTTATAAATCTTCCCCACATATCGAATTTTACGGATTTTGAACCTCTTGCTAAAGTTCCCGGAGTAAAGCTTCGCTATGTGAATAAAGGGGAAAGGATTGGAGATTGTGATGTTGTTATAATTCCGGGAACAAAAAACACAATTGGAGATTTGCAAGCATTGAAGAAATATAGGCTTGATAAGGAAATTTTTGAAATGAGAAAAAAAGGGAAATTTATAGTCGGCATTTGTGGAGGATACCAAATACTGGGAAAAGTCATTAAAGACCCAGGAAGAATTGAAAGTACAACTTCAGAAATTGAGGGACTGGGACTTTTGGATGTAGAGACTGTAATTGAAAATGAAAAGACAACAACCCAAATTAAGGCGGTTATTCGCAATAATTTACCATCAATATTATCACCTCTTAGAAATATTGCTGTAGAGGGATATGAAATACACATGGGGAAAAGTCGAATTTTGGGAGATTGTCAGCCTTTTTCAGTAATAACTCATAGAAATGGAGAAAAAATCGAAGTCTATGACGGTTGTATAAGCGATGATGGAAAAGTGTTTGGAACTTACATACACGGAATTTTTGAAAATAGAGAGTTTGTCAGGGAATTTATAAATATTGTGAGAAAATCAAAAGGACTTTCTCCTATAGAGGAAATTATTGATTACAAAGAATTTAAAGAAAGAGAATATGATAAGCTTGCAGATATTGTGAGAAAAAGTATCGACATGAAAGAAGTCTATGAAATTATGGAGAGGTATAGAGATTAATGGAAGTGGTATTAGCCTACTTATTAGATTTGTTGATAGGAGACCCTGAAGGATATCCTCATCCTGTAAGAATTATAGGGAGAGTGGTATCACATTTAGAGAGTATACTTAGAAGATATGCTAAAAGCAACAGAGCTTTAAAAATAGCAGGTTTTATACTGTGTGGACTTACAGTAACTTTGGCATTTGCAGCAACATATGCACTACTTTATATTGCAGGACTTATACATCCATATTTAAAATATGCTTTCGACGTTTTAATTATATATACCTGTCTTGCTACAAAAGACCTTGGTAAAGCTGCAGGAAAAGTATACGAAGCCTTGACAAAAGGAGATATCACTGAGGCAAGAAAAAGGCTGTCTTACATAGTTAGTAGGGATACAGATAAACTTGATGTTGAGAATATATCCAGAGGAGCGATAGAAACAGTTGCAGAGAATATATCAGACGGTATAATAGCCCCTATGTTTTACGCGTTTATAGGAGGTGCGCCATTGGCTATCTTTTATAAAGCGGCAAGCACTCTTGATTCTATGGTAGGCTATAAAAATGAAAAATACATAGATTTAGGCTTTGCTTCTGCAAAACTTGACGACATATTAAATTTTATCCCTGCTCGCATAACAGGTTTTTTGATTGTTATGGCTGCTTTTCTCTTAGGCTATGATTATAAAAATAGTTGGAGGATTTTTTTAAGAGATAGGTTGAAACATCAAAGTCCAAACAGTGCTCACGGAGAAGCAGCAGTTGCCGGTGCTTTAAATATACAACTGGGAGGTCTTAATTATTATTTTGGAAAGCCTGAAATTAAACCAACTCTTGGGGATGGGAAAGAAAAAATTGATCCACAGCATATAAAAGACAGCATCAAAATAATGTACATGACTTCATTTTTGGGGCTTGTAGTATTTTATATAGGGAGGAGATTGATGTGAAAGAAAAAGCAAATACATTAAAAAATGTAAAGACTCTTACTCTTGTTGCTATGCTTATAGCCTTAAGTGCAATAGGTGCTCTCATAAAAGTTTTTAACACAGTTGCTTTCGATTCAATGCCAGGATACTTTGCCGCATTATACCTTGGAGGTTGGTATGGAGCCCTTGTGATAAGTTTAGGGCACATGCTTACAGCAATTACTTCTGGATTTCCTTTAGGGCTTACAAATCACATATACATAGCAGTGCAAATGGCATTATACGCCTATTTGTTTAAATTTTTTTATCGAAAATTTAACATCTATATTGCAGTAATTGTTGCTACCATCTTAAATGGTCCTGTTGCAACCCTTTTGTTTGTGCCCATATTCGGATGGGGATTTTTTGCGGCATGGGTATTACCACTAACAATTGCGTCATTTGCAAATGTATTTCTTGCAGCGTTAATTTACAAAGCGATACCTAAAAGGAGTAGAGAATAAAAAGTGATTGAGAGATACAGAGATTTAGTTGTAATTTATGAAAATGATGTAGCATATGTGATATCTTGTGACAGCCTCGGAGCAATAGGGAATAAAGAGAATGATGTGTTAAAAGTTGATGAAGAGATTGTAGGGAAAACTACTGTAAAAGTGGCTCTTTCGGAAGTACTATGTGTAGGAGCAAAACCCTTAGTCATATCAGATACTTTATCCGTTGAAATGGATCCAACAGGGCAAAAAATTTTAAGAGGCATAAAATGTGAGCTTGAAGAGAACGGACTTTCAGACGTAGTTTTTACAGGAAGTACTGAAGAAAATTTTCCCACATCTATGACAGGTATAGGAATCACTGTAATAGCAAAAGCAAATGTTTGCGATTTAAAGATAAAAAAAGTTAAAGCAGGTATGCATGTTTCTCTTTTAGGATATCCCCGCGTGGGAAGTGAGGTCTTAAGCTCAAAGGATGTGCTTACATTGAAAGACTATATAAAAATTTCCAACTCTAAAGAAATAATAGAAGCAATACCTGTGGGTTCAAAAGGAATAAAATATGAAATTGGCATATTAGAGAAGATATCAGGATTAAAGGTGGAGGCAAATTTTCCACAATATCTTGATGTATTAAAATCAGGAGGGCCATCCACCTGCTGCCTTGTAGTGCACAGTGAGGAAGATACAGTATCTATTAAAGGACTGACAGATAAACCATTAACATATATCGGTGTGCTGATTTAGCGCAAACGAAAGAAGGTGTTTAAATGAAGCCTTATGAGCATGGTGGAAATGTTTATGATTATGAAGGAGAAATAATTGATTTTAGTTCAAATATAAATCCTCTTGGGGTTCCGGAATGGATTTTTGATATTATCAAAAAAGTTGATTTAACGAAATATCCGGATATAAAATATCGAAAACTTAAAGAGGCTGTTTCACAGTATGTGGGGTATTCGCAAGAAAATATAATTGTTGGGAATGGGGCGACAGAGCTCATACATCTTTTTGTAAGAGCATTTAAGGTGAAAAGACCCCTCATTCCGTCTCCTGCTTTTTTGGAATATGAAAGGGCAGTCCACATAAACGGTGGTGAACCGATATATTTCAGGCTGGAAGAAGACTATGGATTTAAAATGAATCTCGCAAAGCTTCTTTCACAAATGGAAGAGGCTGATTCTTTAATCATTGGGAATCCTAACAATCCTACAGGACAAGCCATAATTAGAGAGGAAATAGGAATTTTATTAAAAAAAGCGGAGATTTTGAATATACCTGTCATGATAGATGAAGCTTTTATTGAATTTATGAAAGACTATAAAAATTATGAAGCTTTACCTCTTGTAAAAAAGCATGATAAATTGTTTGTTGTAAGAGCTGTCACAAAATTTTTTGGCATGCCGGGAATAAGGTTAGGATATGGAATTGCAAATTCTTCTTTAATACAAAAACTAGAAGAGTACAAAGAACCTTGGACAGTAAATGCTTTTGCAGATGCTGTGGGGAGAGAAATATTTAAAGATGAAGCTTATATAGAAAAAACAAGGGAATATGTAAATAAAGAAATAGAGTATATGCTTTATACTTTAAGAGAAATTGATTATTTAGTTGCTTTTGATACAAAAGTAAATTTTATATTGTTAAAGTTAAGAACAGGAAGGGTAAATGACCTTAAACAAATACTTCTAAAAAAAGGAATTCTCATAAGAGATGCTTCTAATTTTAGATATCTGGACAAAAGCTTTTTTAGAGTTGCTATAAAAAGACATGAAGACAATGAAAAATTGATACAGGCTTTGAAAGAAATAGATATAAAAGACTTGGTAGAAGATAAAGAAAGGGTTGTAATATAAATGAGCCTTGTTATGATCACAGGTGGTGTACGGTCTGGCAAAAGTGAATTTGCTGAAAAATTGGCTTTAGAAAAAGGAGGAAACAGTGTCCTTTATATAGCTACTTCTATTCCTTTTGACGAAGAAATGAAGGAAAGGGTCAAAAGGCATAAAGAGAGAAGGCCACCTTTTTGGCAGACAAAAGAAGTCTACAAAAATTTATATGACGTAATATCAAAAAGCAATGCCAAAGTCGCATTGATTGACTGCCTTACAGTTATGATTACAAACCTATTAATGGAAGTTGACTTAACATGGGAGAATGCAGGAATGGATGAGATTGATAATATAGAAAATCAGATTGCCGATGAAGTGGGTGAAATATTGACCGCTAAGAAGGAGTTTAAAGGAGATATAATTCTCGTGACAAATGAAGTGGGAATGGGATTAGTGCCCGAGTACAAACTGGGCAGGATATTTAGAGATATAGCAGGCAGGATGAATAAAAAAGTGGCAGATGCTGCAGATGAAGTTTATTTAATGGTTTCAGGAATACCTCTTAAAATAAAGGGATGATTGAAAGGGATGCAATATCCTTATGGAAGAAATTAAAAGATTGGTACTTGCGATGCAATTTATGACGCGCCTTCCTATACCAATAGAAATTGATGCTGAAAAAAGTGAGTTTTATAAAATAGCATCTTATTTTCCAATAGTCGGAATTGTTATAGGAGGTATCCTCTCACTTCTTTATATTGCTTTAAAGAATTTCTTTTCCCGGGAAATTGTAATGACTTTTATTGTAGCTTTTTCTTATGTTTTAACAGGAGCAATGCATATTGACGGGCTTGCGGATACTTTTGATGGCCTTTTTAGCAATAAGGATAAAGAGAGAATACTTGAGATAATGAGAGACTCAAGGCTTGGCACAAATGGAGTCTTAGCTTTAGTTTTTATGGTTGTTTTAAAGATATTATTTCTCACCAATATACACGAAAATATTACTTTAACAGCACTTTTAATTACCCCAATTATTGGGAGATTGTCCATTGTGTTTTCTATGATGATAACTAAATCTGCAAGAGGTGGAAAAGGGCTTGGAGGACTCATGCTGGGCAAAGTAGGGATAAGGGAATTTGTCATTGCTTTTGTTATTTCAATTGCTACAAGCTATTTTATACTGCCTTTAGCGGTTTTTGTAAAAATTCTTACTATATCGCTTTTTGTTACTTATATTGTATCAAAGTATATTTCGCTGAGAATAGGTGGTATGACTGGGGATACTCTCGGTGCAGTAAATGAATTGGCAGAGCTTACTGCACTCATTTGCTTTGTAAGTGTGTCATTATAAAAAGGAGAGATTTTTATGGGAAAGGGATTATTAATAATAGCACATGGAAGTCGTGTTGAAGAGACTAAAGATGTAGTTACTAAGGTCGTAGAAAAAATAAAGAACTTAAAAAATACTAAAAATGTAAAAGCAGGTTTTATGGAATTTAATGAGCCTGATATATCTACTTCCATAAGAGAATTTGTCGAAGAAGGAATTTACGATATCATAGCAGTTCCTATGTTTTTATTTGAAGGAAACCATGTGTTACATGATATACCTGAGGTTTTTGGAAAAGAAAAAGAAAAATATCCGGGTTTAAAGATTAAGTTTGCAAAGTCTATAGGGTATGATGACAGGATCGTAGACATAATACTTGAAAGAGCAAAAGAGGTAGAATAAAAGTTTGCCTTATGGGGAAGGGTTGTTTTATATGAATTATATAACTGACCCTAAAGAGATTGAGAAGAGAAGTTTTGAAATAATAAGTAAAAATATTGACGAGATGAAGTTTGAAAAAAGAGAACTTATGATTGTAAAAAGGGTAATTCATGCGACGGCAGACTTTGATTTTGCTCACATAATAAAAATCTCTGATGGAGCAATAGATGCAGGTTTAAAAGCCTTAAAAGAGGGATGTACAATTGTTACAGATACAAAAATGGCTGAAGCGGGAATAAACAAAAAGGCTTTAAAATCTATAGGAGCAAGTGTCAAATGTTACATTGACATGCCACAAGTAGAGGAGCTTTCAAAAACGTACGCCATTACAAGGTCAATGGCATCAATGGTTATAGCCTCAAAAGATGGAAGAAACAAGATATTTGCCATTGGCAATGCTCCAACAGCCCTTTTTAAGCTTTGTGAACTCGTAAATTCCCGTGAAGTAATGCCTTATTTGATAATTGGCGTTCCTGTCGGTTTTGTTGGAGCAGAAGAAGCAAAAGAAGAAGTGAAAAAACTTGGAGTGCCCTACATAATAACGGAAGGAAGAAAAGGTGGAAGTACAATAGCGGCAGCTATAGTCAATGCTCTTTTGTACATGATGGGTGATTAATACAAAAGACAGGCGCAAAAGTGGGGGGAATTATGGAAGTGTATACAATTAAAGAAGGTAAAAAGCTGAGATACGGGTATACTACTGGCTCCTGTGCGGCTGCTGCCTCAAAAGCGGCTACCTACATGCTTTTTACAGGGGAGAAAATAGACACAGTAGAGATAGATACACCAAAGGGGTGGCACCTTATACTTGATGTTTTAGATGTGACGTCAGGAGAAGGGTGGGTAAAATGTGGCATAAGAAAAGACGGCGGTGATGACCCTGATGCAACTCACGGGCTTATAATATATTCAAAAGTGGAATTAAAAGAGGGAGAAGGAATTGACGTTTACGGAGGAGAAGGAGTAGGAGTTGTCACAAAACCGGGGCTATCCGTAAACCCTGGAAAGCCTGCTATTAATCCTGTTCCAATGTCCATGATTTTAAATGAAGTCAAAAAAGTACTGCCGGAAGGGAAAGGTGTAAAAATTACCATAAGCGTGCCAGGTGGTGAAAAGGTGGCTTTAAAAACTTTTAATCCGCGGCTTGGAATAGTTGGAGGAATATCAATACTTGGTACCTCAGGAATTGTAGAGCCTATGTCGGAGGAAGCTTTAAAAGCTTCTCTTGAGTTAGAACTTTCTATTCTTTCTGCGGAGGGACATAAAAAGGTAGTTTTTGCTCCAGGAAATTACGGCAAAGATTATGCTATGAAAGAAGGCCTTGAAGAAAGGCTTATCATATCTTATTGGAATTTCTTAGGATTTATGCTGGAAAAAGCAGTAGAGTACGGCTTTGCACATGTGGTGTTGGCAGGGCATATAGGTAAACTCGTAAAAGTAGCAGCAGGGATATTTAATACCCACAGCCATGTTGCAGATGCAAGAGCAGAAATAATGGCGGCTTATGCGGCCCATTTTGGTGCAGATAAAAAGACTGTTGACAAAGTTCTGGATTCAAATACAACTGAAGAAGCCCTTGATATAATAGAAAAGGCGGGAGTCAATATAAAAGACTTTAGTCAGTTTATCGCTGACAGGGTCTACATGAAATGTAAGCAGTATGTTTATGATAAATTAAATATCGAAGTTCACCTCATTTCATTGAAAAGAGGCATTATTGCAAAAGCAGGAGAGAAAGTAGAATGGTGACGATTGTGGGAATAGGGCCGGGAAACAAGAAATTCATTACCCCCTATGCACTTGAAAAAATAAAAAAAGCGGATGTGCTAGTGGGAGGCAGGCGCCATCTCAAGGAATTTGAAGATATTGATTGCGAAAAGATTGTGATAAATGCTTCAACAGATTACCAAAGTATACTAAGCAGAGAAGGCAATATTGTCATTTTAGCATCGGGAGAACCTTCTTTGTATGGCATAACCGAAGTAATTTTAAAATATGTGGACAAAAGCCAATTAGAAATAATTCCAGGCATAAGCTCAATACAATACATGTGTGCAAAACTTAAAATAACAATGAATGATTTGACAGTGGTAAGCTTGCACGGACGCAGTGAGGATTTGGTAAAAAAAGTAAAAGAAAACAAAAAAGTCGCTGTTTTTACTGATAACACACATACACCACAATTTATTGCAGCCTTATTGAAAGAGGGAAATTTGCATGACAGAAAAATACACGTTGGTGAAAATCTGTCTTATGACATCGAGAGGATTTACTCTTTTACAGTAGAGGAACTTTTAAACTGTAATAAAAAATTTGATTTAAATGTAGTGGTGATAACATGTGGCAATACATGACACCGGGAATTCCTGATGAATATTTTATAAGAGGCAGTGTACCTATGACAAAAGAAGAGGTACGGACTTTGTCAATATCTAAGTTGAGGCTTAAAGAAGATAGTGTAATATGGGACATTGGCGCAGGTACAGGTTCTATTTCTATTGAGGCTGCTTTAATATCAAAAAAAGGTGTTGTTTATTCTATAGAAAAAGAAGAAGAAGGAATAAAACTTATAAATGAAAATATCAAAAGATTTAATGTAGAAAATATTGTTGTGGTGGCTGGTGAAGCGCCTGATGCCCTTTTAGATTTGCCATCTCCTGACAGGATATTTATTGGAGGTACAGGGGATAAAATGTATCAAATATTTGACATTGCTACAACTAAATTAAAGGAGGAAGGGGTAGTTGTAGTAAACGGGATTACACTTGATACAGCATATTCAGCTAATCATTATTTTAAACAAAAAGGATATAGGGTTGAAACGATATGTGTAAATATTTCAGTTTCAAAAGAAGCAGGAAATAAAACGATGATGAAAGCTAGAAATCCTGTTTACATAATAACGGCGAAAAGAGAGGGATAGAATGGCAAAATTATACGGCATAGGAGTAGGACCGGGGGAGGAAAGCCTTATTACTTTAAAAGCTGTAAAAATACTTCAAAAGGTAGATGTGGTGATAGCGCCCACAAGCAAAGGAGAAGGAAGTATTGCTTATGAGATTGCAAAGCCTTATATAAAAGGCGATGTAGTATTTATGGAATTTCCCATGACCTACTCAAAAGAAGACCTCAAAACAAAGTGGGAAGAAAATGTTAAAAAAATCAAAGAGTTGCTTGATGAGGGGAAAGACGTAGCTTTTATAACAATAGGAGACCCCATGATTTACAGTACCTACATATACATTTTAAAAGGAATTGAGGATTACGAAGTAGAGACGATTCCTGGAATTACCTCCTATAGTGCAGCCGCCTCAAGGTTAAATATCCCAATTGCGGAGGGAAACGAGACTTTTGCAGTGATTTCATCAGGAGATGTGACGGAAATTTCAAAAGCTCTTGATATGTTTGATAACGTGGTATTAATGAAAATTTCGAGAAGATACGAGGAAATAGTAAATCTTCTAAAAGAAAAAAGCTTCAAAGGATACCTTGTGATAAAGTGCGGCCATAAAGAGGAAAAAATATCCTACGACCTTGATAGATATATAGGGAAAAAGATAGATTATTTGTCACTCATTATTGCAAAGAAGGTGAAGTAGCTGTGGTTTATTTTATTGGTGCAGGACCAGGAGACCCTGAACTTATAACATTAAAGGGGATGAAAATAATACAGGCTTGTGATGTCATCATATACGCAGGGTCACTTGTCAATAAAGAGATATTGAAATACGCAAAACCAGAGGCTGAAATTTACGATAGCGCTTTAATGAATCTTGATGAAATAATTGAGCTTATGGTAAAATTTTATAATGAGGGGAAAGATGTAGCGAGAATACACACAGGAGATCCTGCTATTTACGGTGCCATACATGAACAGATTGTGAGGCTGGAAGAAGAAAATATAGATTATGAAGTAATTCCCGGTGTTAGTTCTTTTTTGGCAGCAGCGGCAGTTTTGAAAAAAGAGCTGACGATTCCTGAAATAACCCAGACGGTTATTATAACACGAATAGGCGGAAGGACAAAAGTGCCTCCAAAAGAAGACTTAAAAGATTTATCCCGCCACAAAGCTACAATGGCGATATTTTTAAGCGTGCAGGACATTGACAAAGTTGTTTTAGAGTTGAAAGAGGGTTATGAAGAGACTACACCTGTAGCAGTTGTGTACAAAGCTACTTGGGGAGACCAAGTGATTGTTACAGGTACTCTCAATGACATTTCACAAAAGGTCAAATCAAAGGGAATAAATAAAACAGCTATGATACTTGTAGGAGATTTTTTAAAAGATGTAAAGTCTTATTCAAAGCTTTATGATAGGGAATTTTCTCATAGCTTCAGGAAGAAGGAAGATTTATGAGAATAGCGATAATCGCTCTTACAAAAAACGCATCAAAGTTGGCGAATGAGATTGGCACAAAATTAAAAGGGGATGTGTATGTAAAAGAAAAATACACAACCCCTGAAGGCTATGCAATAGAAGGAGATTTTATAGAATTTGTCCATAAAATATTCAGAGAATATCAAGGGTTGGTCTTTGTAATGGCTACAGGGATTGTGGTAAGGGCAATTGCAGGGGTTGTGAAGGATAAATTTACTGACCCTGCTGTTGTGGTAGTAGACGAAAAAGGGAAGTTTGCCATAAGCCTTTTGTCCGGACATGTGGGAGGTGCAAACAGACTTGCGCTCAAAGTGGCTTCTATAATTGGAGCGCAGCCTGTCATAACAACTGCAACAGATGTAGAGGGAGTCATATCCCTTGACGTTATTGCTAAGGACTACGGGTACCAAATTGAAAATAAAGAAGATTTAAAAAAGGTTAGCGCTGCCTTTGTAAATGGAGAAAATGTACGTTTTATTCTTGATGAAGATGCAGAGAAAATACCTTTGCTAAAAGATTATGTAAAAAACAGAGATGACCGTCAAGTTGACGCTTTTGTTTACATAACTGACAAAGAAATAAAAAAACCGTTAGAAAAACCTTATGTCATATTAAGGCCTAAAAATATAGTTATTGGCTTAGGATGCAAAAAAGGAATAGCTTTTGAGGATTTGTTTCTCTTTGTCAGTGAAACCTTTAAGAAGTTAAATTTAAGCTTAAAAAGCATCAAGTCAATTGCTACTATAAATATAAAAAAAGAAGAAAAAGGGATACAGCAGTTGGCAAAATTTTTGAAAGTTCCTCTTGTGTTTTACACAAAAGAAGATTTAAAAAAAGTAGAAGACAAATTCCCTATCTCGGATTTTGTTTTTCATACCGTGGGAGTTGGAAGTGTTGCAAGGCCTTCTGCTTATTTAGCTAGTAGTGGTGGCAAAGAGATAGCATATCTTAAGAAAAATGGGATGATACTTGCCATATATAAGAAAGAAGGATTGACATGGGATGGATTAAAGTCGTGGGGATAGGTCCCGGTGATATAAATGACATGACTCTTAAAGCCTACAATGTCTTAAAAGAATGTGATGTAGTCGTAGGATATACTACTTATATAAACCTTATTAAACCTTTAATTAAGGACAAAGAGGTAATTTCGTTAGGGATGAGAAAAGAAATTGACAGGGCTAAAAAAGCTGTGGAGTTAGCTTTACAAAGTAAAAATGTGTGCATTGTGTCAAGTGGTGATGCAGGCATATATGGCATGGCAGGGCTTATGTATGAGGTTGTCCATAAAGAAAACATAGATTTAAAAATAGAAGTAATACCAGGAGTAACTGCTCTAAATGCTGCGGCAGCTATACTGGGAGCACCTGTAATGCAGGATTTTGCAGCTATAAGTCTTTCAGACCACTTGGTATCTTGGCAGGTGATAGAAAAAAGATTGGCTCTTTCAGCACAAGCTGATTTTGTAATTGTCCTTTACAACCCTAAGAGCAAAGAAAGGCCGGAAAATCTTATGAAAGCCCAGAAAATTATTATGAAATACAAAAAAGAGGATATCCCTGTAGGAATAGTAAAAAATGCTTCAAGAGAGGGACAACAAGTGATAATCACCACTTTAAAAGAAATGGCAAATTATGAAATTGACATGAGGACGATTGTAATAATAGGGAATGAAAGTACTTATGTAGAAAATGGCAAAATGGTAACGCCGAGGGGATATGTACTGTGATACTGGTTTTGGCAGGTACAAAAGACGGAAGGGAGATTGCAGAAAGATTAAAGTTTAAAGGTTTTGAGGTTATAGCAAGTACAGTGACAGATTATGGTGCAAGTCTTTTTAGTGAGGGAATTAAAGTTCACAAAGAGGCAATGGATGAACTAAGCCTCGTTAATTTTATTTATAAAAACAATATAGACATTGTAGTTGACGCAACTCATCCTTTTGCAAAAGATGTAAGCATAAATGCTATAAATGCCTGTAACAAAACTGGTATCAAGTATATAAGGTATGAAAGAGAAAGTCTATATTACTACAATGCCATTGTAGTTAAAAGTTTTGAAGAGGCAGCAGAAGAATGTAAAAAATACGACAGCATTTTTTTGACTGTAGGTAGTAAAAACCTCGAAAAATTTAGGGTTCTCTGGGAAATAGGAAAAAAGGTGACGGCAAGAGTGCTTCCTTTAAGTAACGTCATAAAAAAGTGTGAAGATTTAGGATTAAAACCCAAAGATATAATAGCGATGGAGGGCCCTTTTACCAAAGATCTTAATTATCAAATGTTTAAAGAAAGAAATGCGGAAGTGGTTGTGACAAAAGATAGTGGTATTGTGGGAGGAGTATTAGAAAAATTTGAAGCTGCTAAAATGCTAGGTATTCCTGTAATTTTAATAAAAAGACCTGATATAAATTATCCTATTGTAGTAACAGACGTTGATAGTCTCATAAATGAGGTGACAAAAAGTGGACATAAATAATATTAAGATGGTGGGAGTAGATAAGGATACTCCTTTAGAATTGAGAGAAAAAGTTTCTTTTAAAGATATTGGAGAGGCATTAATAAAATTAAAAGAGTTGGGACTGGAGGAGGTTGTAATACTTTCCACCTGTCACAGAAGTGAAATTTACTTCTATTCACAAAAAATATCCACGGATGAAGTAAAAGATTTTTTCATAAATTACTTTGGCTTAAAAGAAGATTTCATAAAATATTTAAGGCAAATTTATGGACTTGATGCAGTGGAACACATTTTTAGAGTTGCCTGTGGACTTGAATCTATGGTAGTAGGTGAAGACCAAATATTGTCACAGGTGAAGGAGGCTATAGATACCGCACAGACTTTCAACTCTTCCGGAAAGATACTTTTTAAACTCTTTAGGGATGCAGTAACTCTTGGGAAAAAAGCTCGTACAGATACGGGTATAAAAGATCTGGCTTTGTCTATAAGCTATATTGCAGTTAAATTTGTTCAAGAAGTATTTGAGGATATAAAAGGCAAAAAGGCTTTTGTGATAGGTCTTGGCGAGATGGGGCAAAATGCTATGAAAAATCTTTTAGATAAAGGTGCTGATGTATTTGTTACAAACAGGACTTTTTCAAAAGCTATTGAATTAAAGGAGCAAATTCCACAGATAAATATTGTACCTTATGAAGAGAAGTACCTGCACATTGCCAGTAGTGATATTGTGATAAGTGCCACAAATGCTCCTCATTATACGATAAGTTATGAAAAGTTTAAAGAAGTTTACAATGGAAGAAAAATTTGTATGGTAGATATAGCTCTTCCTAGGGATATAGACCCAAGAATTGGACAAATAGAAGGGATAAGTCTTTATACTATTGACGATCTAAAAAAGACAGCGGAGGAAAACAAAAAAGAGAGGCTTTTACTCATTCCCGTTATTGAAAAAATGGTGAAAGAGGAAGTGGATAAATTTGAAAAATGGTACAAAACACTTGAAATAGAGCCTTATATAAAAGAAGTAAGTAGATATGCCAATGAAGTTTATAACACAGAATTTCAAAGAATTGTAAATAAATTGACTGACGTATCTGAAAAAGACAAGGAAAATATAAAAATCGCTTTAAAAAGAGTTGCAAATAAAATGGCTAATAAAATGATAACATACCTTAAAGAAAATGCATATTAGAATCTGGAGGGAAAGATGAAAAAAGTTATAAAAGTCGGCACAAGGTCAAGTGAATTGGCTTTAGTGCAAACTCAAATGGTTATAAATGAAATAAAAAAGTTTAGGCAGGATTTTGAATTTGAAATAGTAAAGATAACCACACAGGGGGATGCATTAATTGACAAACCTGTTAGTGAAATAGGGGGAAAAGGGGTTTTTGTAAAAGAAATAGAAAGTGCATTGCTCAAAGGCGAAATTGACATGGCAGTCCACAGCATGAAGGACATGCCTTATGAAATACCTAAAGGGCTTAAACTCATGGCAGTTTTAAAAAGAGAAGACCCAAAGGATGTGTTTGTTTCAAGAGATGGTACGCAATTTATGGATTTAAAAGAAGGGGCTAAAATTGGGACCAGCAGTTTAAGAAGGCAAGTGCAGCTTAAAGCTTTAAAGCCAGACATACAGATTGTTCCAATAAGAGGTAATGTGAGGACGAGGCTCAAAAAAATGGAAGAACTAAACCTTGACGGCATTGTTTTGTCAGCGGCGGGTTTGCACAGGTTAGGATTTGAGAATGTTATTACTGAGTATTTTCCACCTGATGTAGTTGTACCAGCACCTTGTCAGGGAATTCTTGCAGTAGAAATTGCAGAAAGTTTTGATAATATATTTCAAGAGTTTTATTCCTACATTGTTGATAGAAGAACATTTTTTGAGGCTTCTGTTGAAAGGGAACTTCTAAAAGCCTTTGGAGTTAATTGTAGACAGCCTTTTGGTGCCTATGCCCAATACAGAAAAGAGAAAGACGAAGAGAAAATAAACATAAAAGTTGTTTATCAAAAAGAGGATAAACTTTTAAAAAGTGAAGTGACTGGCTTAATTGAAGAAACCGATAAAATGATAGAAAAGCTTATTGAAGAATTTGGAGGTATATGATGTCAGGGATTGTATATTTGATCGGAGCAGGACCTGGAGATATTGGGCTTTTAACATTGAGAGCAGTTGAACTAATAAAAAATGCAGATGTGTTGGTGTATGATAGGCTCATTAATGAAGATATTTTAAAAATGGCAAAAAAGGATGCAGAGCTTATTGATGTTGGAAAGTTTCCGGATAATCACAAAGTACCTCAAAGTAAAATAAACGAAATAATTGCGAAAAAGGCCCTTTCTGGCAAGAAAGTAGCCAGAATTAAAGGAGGAGACCCATTTGTATTCGGAAGAGGTGGCGAAGAGGCTGAATACCTTTCACAAAAAAGAATACCTTATGAGGTAGTGCCAGGCATAACATCTGCAGTGGCTGTCCTATCCTATGCAGGAATTCCTGTAACTCATAGAGATTTAAGCTCTTCATTTCATGTAATAACGGGTCATGAACGGGAAGGAAAAGATAAAAACCTCGATTGGGAGGTCATATCAAAACTCGAGGGGACACTTGTATTTCTCATGGGGATAAAAAATATAGAAAAAATTGTGCAAAAACTTCTCAATTACGGCAAAAACCCTAATACACCAGCAACAGTAGTAATGGAAGGTACTACTCCAAAGCAAAAAGTTGTAACTGGGAAACTAATCGACATTCCAAGACTTGTACAAAAAGAAGGAATAAAAAGTCCGGGAGTTTTTGCTGTAGGAGATGTTGTAACATTAAGGAATAGATTAAAATGGTACGAAAACAAAAAGCTTTTTGGAAAAAGGATTTTGCTTACAAGGACCTATGAACAGTCACAGCAGATGAAAAAAATTTTGAGCGAAGAGGGAGCAGATGTTGTTGTTTGTCCTACTATTAAAATCACGCCGTTTTTAGATAATATAGTAAAGTTTTTGGAAGAAATACATAAATTCGATTATGCTGTATTTACAAGTGTAAATGGCGTTTGGAGTTTTATTGAAGCTTCCCGAGAAAAAAGGTTTGATTTAAGAAATTTAAGTATTAAAGTAGTAGCGATAGGGAGTAAGACTGCGGAAGCTTTAGAAAATATTTTTATATATCCAGATATAATTCCTGAGGAATACACTTCATACTCTTTGGCAAATGCACTTAAAAAACATGTTGAAGGAAAAAACATAGCGCTTTTGACTTCTCAGATAGGTGGGGATATATTGCTGGAAAGTCTAGGAAATTGTGCTAACGTACAAAAAATTGTTGCATATAAAAATGAACCAAATTATGAAATAAAGGGAAATCTCATAAGTGAACTCCGCAAAGGAGTAGATATTGCTGTATTTACAAGCTCCTCGACTTTTAATTATATGCATCAATTAATAGGAGAGGAAATAAATCATCTAAAAAACTCTAAAATAGCTGCAATAGGACCTGTAACAAAGAAAGCTATAGAGGATAAAGGATTTAATGTAGACATAATGCCAAGTGAATACACAACGGAAAAACTTATTGAAGAAATATTAAAAAACCATCAGAATCTATAAACGGGAGATGAGATCAAATGGATTTGGTAAAAAGGCCAAGAAGGCTTAGGATGAACAGCATTTTAAGGGAGATGATACGAGAAACTTCTTTAGATGTAGGTGACCTTATATATCCTCTTTTTGTTGTGCCAGGAGATAATATAAAAGAAGAGATAGATTCAATGCCAGGTGTTTATCATTTTTCTATAAATTTGCTTGTAGAAGAAGTTAAAGAAGTGCGTGACCTTGGAATTCCTGCTATTTTACTTTTTGGTGTGCCTTCATATAAAGATGAATTGGGGTCAGAGGCTTACAGCGAGGAAGGTATTGTTCAAAAAGCCGTAAGAGAAATAAAAGAAAAAGTGCCAGAAATTGTGGTAATAACAGATGTGTGTATGTGTGGGTATACAATTCATGGACACTGTGGCATTGTTGAAAATGGCCAAGTTCTAAATGACAAAACAGTAGACTACATTGCTAAAATAGCATTGTCCCATGTTGAGGCAGGGGCAGATATTGTAGCGCCTTCTGACATGATGGATGGAAGAGTAGCTGCCATAAGAAAGCTTTTAGATAGTAAAGGATTTGTAAATACACCTATTATGGCTTACAGTGCTAAATACGCTTCCTCTTTTTATGGACCTTTTAGAGAAGCAGCAAATTCTTTCCCACAATTTGGCGACAGAAAGTCTTATCAAATGGACTATGGAAATTCCAATGAAGCTTTAAGAGAAATAGCTCTTGACATTGAAGAAGGAGCAGATATTGTCATGGTAAAACCTGCACTTTCTTATCTTGATATTATAAGGCGGGTAAAGGATAATTTCAACATTCCTATTGCTGCTTATAATGTAAGTGGAGAATATTCAATGGTAAAGGCGGCAGCTAAGATGGGTTGGATTGATGAAAAATCGGTAGTCTTAGAAATACTCACTTCAATTAAAAGGGCAGGGGCAGACATAGTTATAACCTACTTTGCAAAGGATGTTGCAAAATGGCTTATTACCCTATAATGCTTAATATAAAAAACAAAAAATGCCTTGTTGTAGGTGGTGGAAAAGTTGCTCTTAGAAAAATTTTATCTCTTGTTGAAGGAGAAGCTTTAGTTACTGCCATTTCTCCTTCTTTTGATGAAGGAATAATTGAGCTTGCAGCAAAAGGAAAAGTGGAACTTATAAGGCGTGAGTATCAACAAGGGGATGTAAGGGGATTTTGTGTTGCGATTGCTGCTACAGATGATGAGAAGGTAAATAAACTTGTGGCGTCAGATGGAGAAAAATACAATGTGCTTGTAAATGTGGTTGATGATAAAGACCTTTCTTCTTTTATTGTACCTGCCATTGTAAAAAGGGGAGACTTAATTATTTCTATATCTACAAGTGGCAAAAGTCCACTTCTTTCGAGAATGATAAAAGAAAAATTGGAGTCAATTTTCAATGATGACTATGAAAAACTATTACAAAAACTATATCAGAAGAGGATGGAATTAAAGGAAAAAGATTTTGCTGAAGAAGAGAAAATGGCTATTTACAGAAAAATTATTGAGAAAAGCGGGCTGTTAAAATAATTCTACGTTAAGCCTTGAGAAATGTTTTTTATCAAAAGTAAATACTTTTTTGTTTCCTGAATTTATTGCATGGGCAGCTATATATGCATCAATAAAATCAACATTATTTTCTCTATAGCTGTTTAGAGATAGAATTAATGTGTCCCGCTCTTCTGCTTCCACAGCTTCAGAACATATAAAGGCAATAAGCGTATCAGATATTTGATCCTTTGATATCTTGTAGAAAGACTCAAGTGTCCATACTACTTCTGCAATAGTGAGAGGAGATACGAGAAGTTTTAATTCTCCGCTGTCCGCTTTTTTCATAATTTCATACGCTTTTGCATAAAATTCTTCATTGTCCTTTAAAAGGTATCTCAAAATGACATTGGCATCAATCCATATTTTCTCCATTGTTATTTCTCCTTACTCTTTTATTTACCCAAATTTCTTTTGTATTTTCTGTTTCTTCATCAATGCTTTTGAATTTTACTTGAGATTTTAACGTTCCACCTAATTGAGAAAGCTTTTTCTTTTTTATTAATTTCAACACTACTTCTTTGTTGTCTTGTACTATAAAGATGACGTTATCTCCTATATCAGCACCAATAGCTTTTCTGATTTCTGCAGGCAATTGAATTTGCCCTTTGCCTGTAATTGTAGACGTAGCATGTATCATTTTTTCACCTCCACACATCTTTTACTTAGATTATAATACATGATTTATTATTTTTCAATTACTTATGATTTATTCATGAAATTTAAACAGAGAATGATAAAAATTTAGGAAGAGGTGATTCTGTGAAAACTGATAAATCGCAAAAGCTTTTTGAAAAAGCTAAAAAACTTATGCCAGGTGGTGTTAATAGCCCTGTAAGAGCTTTTAAATCAGTAGGAGCTACTCCTGTTTTTATAAAAAAGGGAGAGGGAAGTCATATTTGGGATGAAGATGGCAATGAATACATAGACTATGTTCTTTCATGGGGACCGCTAATACTTGGGCATTCACATCCACGGGTGGTAGAAGCTATTAAAAAGCAGGCGCAACTGGGTACCAGTTTTGGAGCCTGCACAGAGTTAGAAGTTAAGATGGCGGAAAAAGTAGTTGAAGCTGTTCCCTCTGTAGAAGTTGTTAGAATGGTAAATTCAGGAACAGAAGCCACTATGAGTGCTATAAGGCTTGCAAGGGGGTATACGGGCAGAGACATCATTGTAAAATTTGAAGGATGTTATCACGGGCATTCTGACAGCCTGCTTATAAAAGCAGGGTCAGGTGCACTTACTTTTGGGGCACCTGATTCGAAAGGTGTGACAAAGGAGGTAGCGAAAGATACGATTATAGCGAGATACAATGACATCAATATGGTAGAAAATATTTTTAAAGCTTATGGGGAAAATATTGCTGCTGTCATTGTAGAGCCTGTTGCTGGGAATATGGGTACTGTTTTACCTGAGGAAAATTTTTTAAAAGGATTAAGAGAGATTACTACAAAGTATGGTGCACTTTTAATTTTTGATGAAGTGATGACAGGCTTTAGAGTGTCTTATTCGGGGGCACAAGGATTTTACAATGTTATGCCTGACATTACCACACTTGGTAAAATTATTGGTGGAGGTCTTCCTGTTGGTGCCTATGGAGGAAGAGAAGAGATTATGAGAATGGTTTCTCCTGATGGACCGGTGTATCAAGCAGGGACTTTGTCTGGTAACCCTCTTGCAATGGCAGCAGGATTTGAGACTTTAAAAATTTTATCTGAGGATCCGACCCTTTATGAAGAATTAGATAAAAAAGCAGAAAAACTATGTAATGGGTTAAAAGAGAGCATGGTTCAAAATGGAATTGATGTTACAATAAATAGAATAGGCAGCATGATGTGTATGTTTTTTAATAAAGAGAGTGTGCATGACTATGATTCTGCACTAAAATCGAATACTACTTTATACGCTAAATATTTTAGAGAGATGCTTAAAAGAGGAATATACATGCCGCCTTCACAATTTGAAACCTTCTTTTTGTCAACTGCTCACACAGATGATGACATTGAAAAAACGATTGAAACAAGTTTTGAAGTGGCGAAAATTATAAGTCAGCAATTAGAATAAAGGCATTTCGGTTTGTGCAAAATGTCAAACTGAATGAGTTATCTACAAAATCTTAGCACAGATAGAATTCTTGCCTTTTATTGACGACCTATTTATAAAATGATATCCTTTATTTAAAGGAAGAATTGAATAACATGCAAATACAGGTGCCCAATTTTGGAATCAAAATTGGGTTAAAAGGGAAGCAGGTGAAAATCCTGCACGGTCCCGCCACTGTGATGGTGAGCTCTTTACATTATGCCACTGTCTGTCACTCAGCGGAGCACGAATTTAACAAATTATATTTCGTATAAAAACATGCTCCGCTGAGTGACGGATGGGAAGGCGTAAAGAGCGATGAACCTAAGTCAGGAGACCTGCCTGTATTTGTGACACACTTACTCTACGGTCGATAGAGGGGGTGTTATAAAGGGATAAGTATGTGTTTTTTTACCTCTTAACGCCGTTGGTAAGTTAAGAGGTTTTATTTTTACTTAAATTTTACAAAAAGAGGTGTGTGTGATGAAAAGGTGTATGTTGCTTGTAGCATTTGCATTATTTTTGATAGCTCCACAAATTGCATATTCAATGCATATAATGGAAGGTTTCCTTCCTCTTAAATGGTGTATAATATGGAATATAGTTTCTTTACCTTTTGTGGTTATAGGACTTATAGCGATAAACAAAAAAGTAAAGGAGAATCCAAAACTTAAGATGCTTTTAGGTTTTGCAGGTGCTTTTGCATTTGTTCTTTCAGCACTTAAAATCCCTTCAGTTACAGGAAGTTGTTCGCATCCAACCGGTGTAGGACTTGGAGCTATACTCTTTGGACCTTTTGCTATGAGCGTTTTAGGCCTTATAGTCCTTTTGTTTCAGGCATTACTTTTGGCTCATGGCGGCATAACTACTTTGGGCGCTAATACATTTTCCATGGCCATAGTGGGGCCAATTGCTTCCTATTATATATTTAAAGGGGTAAAAAAAGCAGGTAGTCCAAATTGGCTTGCAGTATTTTTAGCTGCTTCAATTGGGGATTTGCTTACATATGTGACTACCTCTTTCCAACTTGCTATTGCTTTTCCTGCTGAAGTAGGCGGCTTTACAGCCTCATTTTTAAAATTCATGGGAATATTTGCAGTGACACAGGTACCTTTGGCGATAAGTGAGGGGCTTTTAACTGTGCTTGTAATCAATATGCTAACTGCTTACAGTAAAGAAGAACTCATTGAACTTAAGGTTTTAGAGAAAGAAGGTAAGGCAATATGAAAGATAAAAAGTTTTTAATGAAGAATTTGATATTAGGATTGTTGGTTATTTTACTGGTGGTGTTTCCACTTGTTTCTATTAAAAATGCTGAATTTGCTGGTGCGGATGACAGGGCGACAGAAGCTATTGCTCAGGTAGACAAAAATTACAAGCCATGGTTTAAACCAATTTGGGAACCACCAAGTGGAGAAATTGAAAGCCTTTTGTTTGCCTTACAGGCTGCGACTGGTGCAGGCTTTTTGGGATATTATATAGGTGTTGCGAAGGGGAGAAAAAATGCTAATAGATAGTTATGCTTATACCAACAGGATGTACAATGTACATCCTGTTGAAAAACTTTTATTTGCTTTTTTGACTATGATTTTATGCTTTGAATTTGATGCCTATACAAATATTGCAGTAATTATTTTGATATTTGTGATAACTGTATTTAAAGCGAAAATTCCAGCAAAAGTGTACATTAAGCTTATGTTAATTCCCTTTTCTTTTTTGATAATAAGCATAATAACACTTATCATAAATGTGATAGGAAATAAAAGTGCTGCATTAATAAGCTTTAATATTTTTGGGGTAACTTTAGGAATTACTGCACAAGGCATTAATACTGCTGTTATTTTATTCTTTAGAGCTTTAGCAATAGTGTCTTGCTTGTATTTTCTCGTACTTACTACTCCTGTAGTTGATATTATAAATATCTTAAAGAAATTGAAAATTCCATCACTGTTTTTAGAGTTACTTCAATTAATTTATAGGTTTATATTTGTTTTAATGCAAGCTGCTGATGAGATCTATATATCTCAGGATTCAAGGTTGGGATATGCCACATTAAAAAATGGCTATAGGTCTTTAGGACTTTTGATATCTTCTCTTTTTATTAAGTCCTACAAAAATTCAGAGGATTTATATGTAGCTTTAGAGGCAAGAGGCTATAATGGAGAGATAAAAGTCCTCAGCAAAGATTACAAATTTTGTTATAAAAATATAATATTTATTGTTTTGATAGAACTAATTTTAATAAGTGCATCAATGCTTTTAAGAAGGTGAACTATGAAAGAGCAATTTATATTAGAAGCGATAGATATTACTTTTGAGTACAGTGACGGCACAAAAGCTTTGAACGAAGTAAATATGTCGATAGAGGAAGGTAAAAAGATTGCAGTTTTAGGTCCAAACGGTGCAGGCAAGACAACACTGTTTTTGCACTTTAATGGGATTTTGAAACCCAAATCAGGGAAAATATTATACAAAGGTGAAGAGATAAATTACAGGCATAGCGAACTTGTAAAACTTAGAAAGAACGTTGGTATTGTTTTTCAAAATCCTGACATACAGCTTTTCTCTGCCAGTGTATACCAAGAAATTTCTTTTGGCCCTATGAACTTAGGTTATCCAGAAAATATAGTAAAAGAGAAAGTTGAAAACGCCATGAAAGAAACGAGAATTATTGGTTTAAAAGACAAGCCCACTCATTTTTTAAGCTATGGACAGAAAAAAAGCGTCTCAATAGCTGATATTATAGTTATGGAGCCTGAAGTTATTATATTGGATGAGCCAACAGTTTATTTAGATCCTAAGCATGTTCAAGAGGTTATGGGTTTATTTGACAAATTGGTTGAAGAGGGAAAGACAATTATTTTATCAACTCATGATGTGGACTTTGCTTATTCATGGGCTGACTATATATATGTCATGAGGAAGGGAAAAGTTGTTGCAAAAGGCGAACCCACAGTTGTTTTTGCTAATGCAAAAGAACTTGATCGAAGTGATTTGAAAAAACCTATGCTTTTAGAGATATATGAAATTTTAAAAGAAAAAGGAATTATAAGTGGAAGCAATATACCAAAAAATATAGAGGAATTAAAGAAGTATATAAAATAGAAAAAAGCTGCTGAAAACTCAGCAGCTTTTTTCTATTTTATTTTCTTTTTGTCCTGAAGAGCTGTAAAATATCCAACGAGAGCACTGCCATCTTCCATTGACACGGGATGGGTAGCGCCTATTCTCTACTACTAGGGGCATTACAGCAACATTTGGTGAAAGTGTTATAAAAGTGCCGACAGAGCTCCCTCACGCTCCTATCTGGGAAGACTCATACTACTTTTATATTATTTCCTCCAAATTCTTTTTAATTTCAAGGAGGAAACTTTCTGTATTTACAACAATTTTATTTGGCAAATCAGAGAGAGCTGCTAAATCTTTTGTCATTATACCTTTTTCAATTGTTTGAAGAGATGCTTTTTCAAGTTTATCTGCAAAATCTACAAGGGAATCTATTCCGTCAAGTTCTCCTCTCTTTTTCAAAGCACCTGTCCATGCGAAAATTGTAGCAATAGAATTTGTAGAAGTTTCTTCTCCTTTAAGGTATTTATAATAATGCCTTGTCACTGTTCCATGAGCTGCTTCAAATTCGTATTTACCATCAGGAGATACCAGTACAGAAGTCATCATGGCGAGGCTTCCAAATGCTGTTGCTACCATATCTGACATCACATCGCCGTCATAATTTTTGCATGCCCAAATCATTCCGCCTTCAGAGCGTATAATGCGAGCTACTGCATCGTCAATGAGGGTGTAAAAATATTCAATCCCTGCTTCTTCGAACTTTTCTTTATATTCATTTTCATATATTTCCTGGAATATGTCTTTAAATCTGTGGTCATAAGTTTTTGATATGGTATCTTTGGTTGCGAACCACAAGTCCTGCTTTGTATCAAGGGCGTAATTAAAACATGCTTTTGCAAAACTCTTTATCGATTCATCAGTGTTGTGCATACCAAGAATGACGCCAGGACCTTCAAATTCATGTATTGTCTGCCTTGATACTTCACCTGTTTCAGAGGTAAAAACAAGTTCTGCTTTCCCTCTATTTTCAATCCGATATTCTACATCTTTATAGATATCTCCATATGCATGCCTTGCAATTGTAATGGGTTTTTTCCATGTTTTTACAAGCGGTTTAATGCTGCTTACAATAATAGGTGCACGAAAAACTGTGCCGTCAAGTATTGCTCTGATTGTACCATTGGGACTTTTCCACATTTTTTTAAGATGGTATTCTTCAACTCTCTGGGCGTTTGGGGTGATTGTTGCACATTTTACTCCCACACCGTATTTTTTGATAGCATATGCTGCATCAATTGTAACTTGGTCCTCTGTTTCATCTCTGTTTTTAATTCCAAGGTCATAATATTCTGTTTTAAGGTCTATATAAGGCTCAAGCAGGATTTCTTTTATCAATTTCCATATGATTCTTGTCATTTCATCCCCGTCCATCTCAACAAGGGGCACTTTCATTTGAATTTTTCCTATCATTTTTTTCTCTCCTTTGTATAACAATAAATTTTTTAAAATTTACTGTTGCGAATTTTTATCATAACTTGATTTTATTATATAGAATATGAGGCTTTTTTGCAATATCTATTAATTGAGCTTTCACAACTTGGCCTAAATACAGTAGTTATTTATTATAAAACGCCAAGTAGAAATTTAAGTCCAATTTGCTAAATGGTTATGGCTTTATATTTGTAGACGATGAAATTGCAAGAATAGTGAATACCTCAATAAGCAATGTAAAATATTGCAAGAAAAAAATTTTCAGTGTATTGGGTGCAAATAACATAAAAGATTGTATATATAAGGATAGAAAAAGGTAATTCTGTAAGAGTCGAAATCAGGGATAAAAGTACAGGCGAGCTTTTAGAGGCATATGGAGAAAAAGTTGAATCAGTTGATACAGCTAAATCAAAAAACGAAATTTCAATTCAATCTATTACACCTTATACAACTACAATACATACAATTTACAAAGAACGCACTGATGGACCTGCAGTGTCAAGACTATACACAGTTTTAAGCGTATATACTACTGGATCTTTTAGGCAAATAAATAGTGTTTTAGAAACTTATTGGACTGAGGAAAGTAGTGGAACTTGGGAATTAGATAATACTCATGCTGTAACAATTTCTACTTCTGGCAGTTTTCCCACAACAGAAATAGAAACAAGTGGGACTGCCACAATTAAGGTAACAACAACTGAATCTACAACAGGAAGCTTTTCAATTGATTTTTTAAAGGGCGCTGGATTTAGTATTTCATCTACACAGGGCAGTACATTTTATTTAGGAAAAAGTATATCGCTGGGATATCGTTACAGCCTATATTAATAGTAGAATAATTAAAGAGGAAGGTTCTACTTGAACCTTCCTAGGTATTATTTTTATAAATAAAAAATGAAAGGTGATAATAATTATGTCTCAAGGATACTATTTTAATATTATTGGAAGTGCAATTCAATTTTTAGATAGTCATCTTTCTCGAAAGTTAGATTATTTAAGCTCACATATTACTCGAATTGGTGAGATTCTTACAATGACAAATTGGCTTTTGTTCCTACTTTTTATAGTTTTATGTATTAATACTTTTATAAATTGGAAAAGGTATAAAAATGGTAAGTGAAAAAAATTAGACAAAGACAAGGGGACAGGAACTTGTCCGAAAAATAATAAAGTTGGAAAATGAACAAACATTTAACAGTAAGTTGTTTAATAGTATGATATAATACAATAAAGTATGCAATTTTTGAGAAAAGGTATGAAATGCTAAGTATAGCAAAGGAACAATATAAATGATATTTTAAGTTACATATGATGGTACAATTGTAAATATGTTCATTTTAGCTTTCTATTCCAGGGACGATTTAAAAATGAAGCGAAAAAAATGAAGTTCCGGACAGGTCACTGTCCCTATGTCTGTATGTCTGTAGTTGCTATAACTGTAATGCCTATGGTGATTCTAAAATAAATATTTTGTTTATTTTATAGTAGGCTGAAAAGCATTTTAAAAGATGTGAGTTTATGCATCTAAAAAAGATATTTTATAATTATCTATTTAAATTTGGTTGGCTCTTGCCAATTTTAACACTGGCTATCAATATTTCTGTATATAAATATTTACCTGATAATATAGCATTACAAAAAGATGCATTTGGCAATATAAACTATTGGATAAATAAATTAGAATTTATATTTTTTATCCCTGTATTACAGCTTTTTGCTTATATTGCGGTTAAATATCCTCAAGCAAAAAGGAAAAAACAAATTTTTCATGGCGTTTTTGATATTGGAGGAGGCATTATTCTACTATTTCTTGATATTTTTTTAATTTACCTTTTTATAAAACAAAGTAGTGTTTGAAAATTTTCAGCCAACTCTCAAGATTCTTTTTAAGATTTCAAAGGATATTAACATTCAAGATAAAAACTAACACCCTTTTTGCAAGGGTGAATTTTTTTTATTTTTTATTCTTTCTAGCTTTTTAAATAATAAATGGCAATCTGTGTTTTGTGGGAAAGCCCTCTTTTATTTAGAATGGAGCCGATTAAAGAAGATTATTTGCAATCTTTTTGGCAATCTATTGAATAAAATTAAATAATAAAAATAGGCAATTTTTACAATTACCAATTGTAAGATATTAGGCAAAAAATGCATTTTCGTTCTCCAAAATGACACTATCGTTCCAAATTTCACAAATTTTGCTCTAAATATTGTAAACTCATAAGAGCTTTTCATATGAGTGTAGAAGAGGATTGGGTAAAAGGTGAGTATCTATTTTTGCTTACTGACATTGAAGGATATTTGTTGGATGTAAAATGCAATACAAAAGAGAAAAAGTGTATAAAAGATTCCGGCTTTGAACCGGGGGTATCCTTTAGAGAAGAAAGTTGTGGGACAAATGCAATTTCAATGGCAATGCGATTAAAGAGGATAGTGTATGTAAGACCTCAGGAGCACTACTGTGACATATTCAAAAAATGGCATTGCATTGCTTCACCTATAATAGTAGAAAATGGGGAAATAGTAGGCTATGTGGATATATCAACTATTGATAAAAAAATTGCAGATGAAATATCAATGGTAATAAAACTGCTAGTTGAGAAAATAGCAATTGAATATGAAAAGACATTGAAAGAAAAAGAGCTAAATGAGATAAAGATAAAATTAAATGACA
>NZ_JAFCAC010000015.1:0-39120 GCF_018588165.1 Thermoanaerobacter sp. CM-CNRG TB177 | reverse complement strand
ACATTGTACCAGAAAGGATTGAAGTCCTCAACTTTCATTTAAGTTTACAAAACGAATTATAAAAAGTAGGAGGTAATCAAATGAAAGACATTGGATTAATTGGATTAGCAGTAATGGGACAAAATCTCGCTCTAAATATTGCAAGAAAAGGGTATAGTGTATCTGTTTTTAACAGGACAGCTAATACTACCCAGGAATTTATTAAAAACAGAGTAAAAGTTGAAAATATAGAAGGTTATTATGATATCAAGTCTTTTGTAGAATCTTTAGCAAAACCAAGAAAAGTTATTCTCATGATAAAAGCGGGAAAACCAGTAGATGATGTGATTCAACAGCTATTACCTTATCTTGACAAAGGAGATTTAATCATTGATGGAGGAAATTCTTATTTTAAAGATACCTCCAGGAGAATTAATGAATTAAAAGAAAAAGGCATATTGTACCTTGGAATGGGAGTATCAGGAGGAGAAGCTGGAGCTTTACACGGACCATCTTTAATGCCTGGGGGGTCTTACGATGCTTATAAGATGGTAGAAGATATTCTTCTGAAGATTGCGGCTCAGACAGAAGCAGGCCCTTGCTGTACATATGTTGGCAATGATTCTGCAGGGCATTTTGTCAAAATGGTCCACAACGGTATAGAATATGCCATCATGCAGGCAATAGCTGAGGCTTACGATGTACTTCGAAAAGTGTTAAAACTTTCTCCTGAAGAGATAGGAGAGATATTTGAAAAATGGAATAATGGGGAATTAAACTCCTTTTTGATGGAGATTTCTTATAAAATAATGAAATACAAAGACAAAGAAACAGGGAAACACCTTGTTGACCTTATATTAGACGAAGCAGAACAAAAAGGCACAGGTAAGTGGACTTCCCAAACCTCATTAGATTTAGGAATCCCTACACCTTCTTTAAACCTTGCGGTAGAAGCAAGAACTTTGTCTTTCTTTAAAAAGGCAAGAGTAGAATTATCTAAAAAAGTGACAAAAACTTATACCACCACTAATGTGGACAAGGAAAAAATAATAGTTGATTTAGAGAATGCATTACTTTTTAGTGTTTTCATCTCTTTTTCTCAAGGACTGTGGCTTATATCTGAGGCTTCAAAAACTTTTAACTATGACATTGACCTTTCAGAAGTGCTGCGAATTTGGAAAGGCGGCTGCATCATAAGAGCCAAAATTTTAGATTTCTTGAGAGAAATTATTAAAGAAAATACCGAAAATGTAAATCTGTTGAACAGTGAAAAAGCACTGTCTTTCTTGATGAATAAAATTGATTCAATAAAATACATCACTAATTTATCCAAAGAATTTTATCTATCTACTTTTGTGCTTAATTCTTCATTAGATTATTTTTTGAGCATGATAGAAGAAAACCTTCCGGCAAATCTCATTCAAGCACAAAGAGATTTCTTTGGTGCTCACACCTATAAGAGAATAGATAAAGAAGGAATTTTTCACACTGAATGGGAGACACAATAATCCATAAGAAAGAATAGACAATATTGAATTAAAGGGGATTTTTTGTAATCCCTTTTTCTTTTAACAAAAATTCAAAATAAAAAATTAAAAAATCAAGAAGGATTTTTTGGATTTATGTAGAATATATATATTAAACACAAGATAATCCACAAAACAAGGAATGAGTTAGTATGGATTTTATAAAATAGTACGCAGAAAGGAAGAGACAATATGCTTTTAACCAGAGAAGGTATAAAAGACATTGACAGATGGCGCCATGCAGGTATAAAGCTTCCAAACTATGATGTAGAAAAAATAGCAGAGAAAACCAAACAAAATCCCACATGGTTACACTTTGGTGCAGGAAACATTTTTAGAGGATTTATCGCATTGTTACAGCAAGATCTTTTGCACAAAGGTCTTACAGAGACAGGAATAATTGCTGTAGAATCTTACGATTATGAGATAATTGAAAAAGTATACATTCCTTATGACAATTTAAGCCTATTGGTGATTATGCACGCTGATGGCACTCTCGAAACAGAGGTAATAGGCAGTATAAGTGACAAAATATTAGCAGATCCGTGGAGTCAAGATTGGACAAAACTCAAGAACATATTTACAAATCCCTCCTTACAGATAGCAAGCTTTACAATAACTGAAAAAGCCTACAACCTAAAAGACTTTTCAGGAGAATACATCAAAGAAGTAAAAGAAGACATACAAAAAGGGCCAGAAAAACCTAGAAACATCATTTCAAAAATTACCTCACTAGTCTATGAAAGATATTTAAAAGGGAAATATCCTATTGCACTTGTAAGTCTAGATAACTTCTCAGGAAATGGAGAAAGACTTTTCAGTTCAGTGAAAACAATCACAGAAGAATGGATAAAAAAAGGAATGGTTGAAGAAAAATTTTTAGATTATCTTACAAATCCATCAAAAGTATCTTTTCCCTTAACTATGATAGACAAAATAGTGCCAAGGCCTTCGGAAGAAGTAAAGAAAAAATTAGAAGGCTTCGGCATAGAAAAAATGGACATAATTAAAACGAGTAAAAATACTGTAATAGCACCTTTTGTTAACGCAGAAAAAATACATTACTTAGTAATAGAAGACAAATTTCCTAACGGGAGGCCTCCATTAGAAGAGGCAGGAGTAATTTTTACAGATAAAGAAACAGTAGAAAAAGTAGAGAGAATGAAAGTGACAACCTGTTTAAATCCTTTGCATACAACATTAGCGATTTTTGGTTGTTTGTTAAACTATAGCACAATAGCCGAAGAAATGGAAGACCCCTGTTTAAAAAAACTAGTTGAAAAAATAGGGTATGACGAAGGGCTTCCAGTTGTAGTTCATCCGGGTGTATTGGACCCAAAAGAATTCTTGAGAGAAGTAATAGAAATAAGATTTCCAAATCCATATATGCCGGATACACCGCAAAGAATTGCTACAGACACATCACAAAAAATGGCAATAAGATTTGGAGAGACGATAAAATCTTACGAGCAAAGAGAAGACTTAAACGTTACAGATTTAAAATACATTCCACTTGTCATAGCAGGATGGTGTAGATACTTAATGGGTGTAGATGATGAAGGAAGACCAATGACATTGAGTCCAGACCCCTTATTAGAAGATTTAAAATCCCACGTTTCAAATATAAAATTAGGAGATATAGAGTCAGTAAAAGACAATTTAAGACCTGTTCTTTCAAATAAACACATTTTTGGATTAAATCTCTATGAAGTAGGATTGGGAGAAAAAATAGAGAACTACTTTAAAGAACTAATTGCTGGCCCTGGAGCAGTAAGGAAGACACTAAGAAAATATCTAGAATGTGAGGCGGATAAGTAAGATGAAAAACTTTATGGATGAAAACTTTTTACTCACAAATGATACAGCAGTAACGCTGTATCACCAATATGCCAGAAACATGCCAATTTATGACTTTCATTGCCATTTAAGTCCAAAAGAAATATATGAAAACAAAAGATTTAAAAACATCACTGAAATATGGCTATATGGTGACCACTACAAGTGGAGACTTATGAGAGCTAATGGAATAGATGAAAAATATATTACAGGAAATGCTGATGATTACGATAAATTTATGGCATATGCCAAAACAATACCCATGGCAATAGGGAATCCAGTTTACCATTGGACTCATTTAGAATTACAAAGATATTTTGGAATATATGACCTTTTAAATGAAAAAACAGCGAAATCCATTTGGGAAAGAGCGAATGAAGTTATAAATCATGATGACTTTAACGTAAGGAACATAATAAAAAAATCAAATGTCAAAATCATAATAACAACAGATGACCCGACGGACTCATTAGAATACCATATTAAGCTAAAAGAACAAAACGAATTTGATGTAAAAGTTTTACCTGCATTTCGTCCAGATAAAGGTTTAGGAATTGAAAAAGAAGATTTTATTCCATGGCTAAAAAAATTAGAAGAAGTCACAGGAAAAGAAATAAATAATTACGATGACTTTTTACAAGCCCTTGAAAAGAGGATAGAATTTTTTCACACAGTAGGATGCAGAATCTCAGACCATGCTTTAGATTACGTATTTTATCAAAAAGCATCAAAACAAGAAGTAGAGAAAATATTCAAAAAAGCATTAATGAGACAGCATTTAACAAAAGAAGAAATAGATAGTTTCAAGACATACACCTTAATATTTTTAGGCAAAAAATATGCTGAATTAAAATGGGTGATGCAATTACACATTGGAGCAATGAGGAACAACAATACAAAAATGTATAAAATACTTGGACCAGACACAGGGTATGACTCAATAAGCGATTTTACAATTGCATATCCTCTGGCAAAACTTTTAGACGCTCTTGAAGTAGAGGATTCTTTGCCAAAAACTATTTTATACACATTAAACCCTGCAGCAAACTATGTAATAGCGACAATGATAGGAAACTTTCAAGGCGGGAAAATAGCAGGGAAAATGCAATTTGGTGCTGCATGGTGGTTTAATGACAACAAGGATGGCATGATAGAGCAGATGAAAGCACTTGCAAACACAGGTTTATTAAGCCGGTTTATTGGGATGGTGACAGACTCAAGAAGCTTTTTATCCTACACGCGGCATGAATATTTTAGACGAATTCTTTGCAATTTGCTTGGTGAATGGGTAGAAAATGGAGAAGTTCCAAATGATATAGAACTATTAGGAAAGATAGTTCAGGATATTTCATTTAATAATGCGAAGGAGTATGTGGGTACTTAAGGTTAGGGATGTGCAAAATTAATAAAATAAATACGACCAAAAACCAGAATATGTATGACATACAATATACAGTAATTAAAACTAGTAATCGAACATAAAGAAAGTGGTAAGGGAAAAGAAAAGACAAAAAGAGGAGTTAAAAAAGGGCATAAATATCCTGTAGAAGTCAAATGTTAAAAAGTGGCATGAACTAAATTCAGTGAAAATTAAGCCGATTTCATCAGAACACTAAGAGATTTAAACTCATCAAATTTACCCAATTTAATAGCTACAATAGCAACAGTAAGCAAAGTAATATGGCCAAAAGTATTAAGGTTGCTCACAGAATTAATATTTCTAACATAAGCTTTTTCAAAATCCAGAGCTTTAAATCGAGAATTATATATTTTTGATTCTACTCTTAGTCTATAGACAGCTTTAAAATATAGGGAGTCTCTATTAATAGAGGATCTATAATCAGAAGATATAACAGCATACTTAATACAGCCTCTATGCTTTTTGCCATTAAAATATTTAGGATGCTGAATAGAGCAAGTAGAATCATCTTTAAAATTGCAGAACTTGCAAACAAATTTTTGCTTAATAAAACCATCAAAATACTGCTTGCCGTCTTTGAGCATTTTAATACCTGCTTCACAAAACGATATAACCATCATCACGTCATCAGTCAGAGGGGGATTTTTAGGATTACGCCAGTTTCGAGGAATAAAACAATGACCATGGAGAATATCTCTAACATAAATTATAAAGTTTCTTAACATCATAACCCTTATCAGCAATAAATCAGTACCAGTCAGTTTAAACCAATTATTAGTATCAGCAAGTAAAGACAAAGCAACTTCAAAATCATGGACATCAGCGGGAGTAATAATTTCAGCGATAGATATAAAGAGATAGCATCAACAATAATATGATTTTTATAGCCCCAACAAAGCTTATAGCGTTTATTAGAAGAATCATTAGAAGCAGAATAAACGCCTAATTTACAATCCTTTTAGTTTTATACCAGGCCTTAAACTGATGGTGGAAAGATTCTACAAATTATTAGAGATATCATTCTTAAAGCTTTCAACTCTAATATGTTTAACACTGTCACCAAATAAAGACTTAACAGGTACTTTATAAGCACTGTAGCGATCACTCACAATAGCAGAAGGAGTTCCTAAATTTCTAACAGAATTAAGCAAAGCAAAAGCTTGCCTAGAGTCTCTATAAGGAGTGAGGTGAAAACCCAGAATAAAACGAGTTTCAGAATCTATAACAAACCAGACATAATATTTTTCACCAGCGATTTTAACTACAGTTTCATCTACATGCCATTTATCAGAATTAAAATTCAACATAGGAATAAGTTCTAGAGAAATATTGTGAAACAAAGTAGCAAACTTTCTACACCAATTACTGGTAGTAGTATGAGAGACCTCAACATTAAAAGCAGTTTTTAAAATTAAAGCAATATTTCTAAATGAATTTTTACCAAGAAAGAACATAGACAAAGCAGAGAGAATGATATGTACAGGATAGCGCATGCGTTTAAAGTTAGTTTTGCCAACGAGCTTAGACATAGAAGTAGAGGGGATAGCAGTAGGTTTTGGGACAAAAAACGAATGATTACACTTTTTATCGCAACAACGGTAATTAGAGTAATACTCATAATCATGATGAAGGAAAGAAGCTTTACCACAAACAGGGCAGCGAGGATATTTAGGAGTTTTTTTAGAAGAAGGTTTATCAGGAGCAAATTGATGGTGGCATTTACGGCAAAGATACTTTCGAGAACCATCTTTAGTTTTGCTATATTTGTAGAACAGAGAAGTATTATTGGATTTTGGACACTTTAATGGTACAATGTTTTGCATGAGGACTTCATCCTTTCTTGGAGGTATTTTGTTTTTCCTGCAAAACATTGTACCAGAAAGGATTGAAGTCCTCAGCTTTCATTTAAGTTTACAAAACGAAATAAAATTTAAGGAGGGTAAAAAATGAAAAAAATTATTGCTTTATTCATGCTAGCAGTTATTATGCTGAGCATGGCAGCATGTGGAACTCAAAAATCTTCTAATGGCTCAGGAACAGAACAAAAAGTAATGACATTAAAATTAGCGCACAATTTAAGCGAACAGCATCCAGTTCATTTAGCTTTAATGGAATTTGCTAAAAAAGTTGAAGAGAAGACTAATGGCCAAGTTAAAATTCAAGTATTCCCTAACGGACAGCTTGGCTCAGAATCAGAAGTATTGGAGCAGCTTCAGGCAGGAGCAGTAGCTCTTACAAAGGTTTCAGCAGCAGCATTAACTACATATGAGGATGGATATAACGCTTTTACTCTTCCATATGTATTTAATGACGAGAATCACTTTTATAAGTGCATGGAGTCAGATGCAGTTAAGGATCTTTATAACAAAACAAAGGATAAGGGATTTATAGGATTAACTTATTATGATTCAGGTGCAAGGTCCTTTTATACAACAAAGAAAGCAATCAATACTCCTCAGGATTTGAAGGGATTAAAAATAAGAGTTATGGGATTTAAGTCCCAGATAGATATGGTGCAGGCATTAGGCGGAACACCAGTAAGTATGAACTACGGAGATGTATATACTGCACTTCAGTCAGGAGTTATAGACGGCAGTGAAAATAATGAAACAGCTTTAACAATTGGAAAGCATGGAGAAGTTGCAAAATTTTTCAGCTATGATGAACATACAAGAATTCCAGATATATTAGTTATCAGCTCAAAGGTATGGGATAGCTTAACTGCAGATCAGCAAAAAGCGATTCAAGAAGCTGCAAAGGAATCAACTGAATTCCACAAAACATTGTGGAAGAAATCAATACAAAAAGCGATAGAGCAGGCAAAGAGTATGGGTGTTAAATTCAATGAAGTTGATAAAAAGCCATTTAAGGAAGCAGTTGCTCCAATGATTGAGAAATATTCAAGTGAAATGCCTGAAGTTAAAAAGTTATTAGATGCTTTTAAAAGCATACAATAATTAAAGCCTGAAAAAGGCCAGAAAATCTGGCATCAAATAGATTTTCTGGCCTGCTTATGAATAGAGAATTTATTATATTGGTGGTGAAGGAAATGAAAAAAGTAAAACAATTTATAGATACTCTTTTGGCTTATGTTAATTCAGTCTTATTGATAGTAATGACAGCATTGGTATTGTGGCAGGTGTTTACAAGATATGTGCTGAAAAATCCAAGCACATTTACTGAAGAACTGGTAATAATCATTTTGATTTGGACATCCTTTTTAGGAGCAGCCTATGCCTTTGGAACAAGACAGCATATGTCTTTGATATTTTTAAAGGAAAAATTACAAGGAGTAAAAAAGAAAATTCTTTACGTTTTCATAGATTCATCAGTATTAATTTTTTCTATATTTATACTTGTTATTGGAGGAAAGCAAATCACATCAGGTGTTGCCGGAATGAGAACACCTATATTAAATATGCCAAAAAGCTATATTTATTCATCGATTTTGATTTCAGGAGTTTTAATTATTCTATACCAGATTTATAACATCATTGAAGATTTAAAGATGAATAACTAGATATTTTGAAAATGAGGGGAGGAGGACTATAGATGATTACAACAACAATGATTGTCTTATTTGCAGTTTTTTTTGGCTCTTTAGTAATTGGCATTCCTATTTCAATAGCAATAGGTTTTGCTTCTATTGTAACTGCATTGGTAATTGCTCCGCCCGATGTTGCTATATTTACAATAACTCAAAAAATGGTAAATGGTATCAGCAGCTTTTCACTTCTTGCGGTTCCGTTATTTGTTCTATCAGGAAATATTATGAACAATGGAGGTATTGCAAAGAGATTAGTTAATTTTGCAAAAGTTATAGGAGGAAGAATACCAGGTGCACTTGCTCATGCAAATGTTCTTGGAAATATGCTCTTTGGAGCTTTATCTGGTTCTGCAGTTGCAGCAGCTGCTGCTATAGGAGGTACTATGGCTCCTCTTCAAAAGGAAGAGGGTTATGATCCTGCATATTCCGCAGCTGTAAATATAGCATCTTCACCTACAGGAATGCTTATTCCTCCAAGCGGTGCTCTTATCCTTTATTCACTTGTTGCAGGCGGTGTTTCTATTTCAGCTTTGTTTATGGCAGGTTATATACCGGGAATATTAATGGGAGTTGCAACTATGGTCGTTGCGTATTTTTACGCTAAGAAAAATAATTATCCCGTTGCTCCTAAAACTACATTTAAAGAAGGAGTTAAGGTGTTTTTTGATGCACTTCCAAGTTTATTACTAATCGTTATAGTTGTAGGAGGAATAGTAGGAGGTGTATTTACAGCAACTGAAGGTGCTGCAATAGCAGTTATATATCCTTTAATTCTTTCAATAATATATAAGAGCATTACATTGAAGGATATTAAGGATATTATTTTAAAAACAGCAGTAACAACAGGGGTTATCATGTTTTTAGTTGCTGCATCTTCTGCAATGTCCTGGGTAATGGCTTATACTGGAATACCTGAAGCTATAAGCAAAGCAATATTGTCTATATCAACAAATAAAATAGTTATTTTAGCAATAATAAATATAACATTATTAATAGTTGGAACTTTTATGGATTTAACTCCTGCAATACTAATATTCACTCCTATATTCTTTCCAATAGTTACAAAATTAGGAGTAGATCCGGTGCATTTTGGTATAATCTTAATATTCAATTTATGTATAGGGATAATGACACCTCCTGTTGGAAGTGTGCTGTTTGTTGGATGCAGCGTTGCAGATGTTTCCATAGAGAGAGTGTTTAAACCTCTGCTTCCTTTCTTTGCTACGCTTATTGCTGTTTTACTCCTGATTACATATATACCTTCGATAAGTTTAATTCTGCCAAAGCTACTACACTTAATATATTAATATAGCAGAAAGGAGAGTTCTTAATGATAAAAGAAAATTATCTATTTAAACTGACAAAAAATGAAGATAATGTAATAGATTTCAAGTTAGTAGAAGGAAATACTTATGTAAAGGTATTTGTGCTTGAAGAAGATATAATAAGATTTTTAATGTATGAGAAGGAACTTAAATTAGACAGAACTTGGCTTGTAGCACCAGGCATGGATGATATAGAAAAAGAAGGAAGAAACAGATTGGATATTTCCCCCTTCTCTAAACCTGAGTACATTTTGCATTACGATGATCTTACATGTACGATAGAAACTTCTAAAATAAAGTTAGTTATTAACCTTAATGGTATGAAGACAACATGGTATGCAAAGCTTAATGGCAGTGAAGTTAAGTTTGCGAGCGATAGAAAGACACAAGCCTATAATATAGAAGGATCGTTAGGTAAAGGGGTATTTCATTATTTAGAGAGGAGTATTAATGAACAATATTATGGGTTAGGAGAAAAAGCAGGAATAGCGGAAAGACACGGAAGAAGCTTTAAGATGATGAACGTTGATGCTATGGGATACGATGCTGAAACTACTGATCCACTATATAAGCATGTACCCTTCTATATAACAAGGAACAAGGAGACAGGAATATCCTTTGGAATTTTTTATGATAATTTATCAACGTCTATATTTGATATGGGAAAAGAATTGGACAATTATCACGGATATTACAGATATTACTATGCAGAGGATGGAGATTTAGATTATTACATTATACTTGGACCAAAAATAAAAGATGTTACACAAAAATTTTCCTATTTAACAGGAAGGACTATATTTCCTCCAAAATGGAGTATAGGGTATTCAGGCTCTTCAATGCATTATACAGATGCACCAAATGCACAGGAAAGGCTTCAGAAATTCATAGAGTTGTGTAAAAAATACGATATACCCAGTGATTCATTCCACCTATCTTCTGGATATACTTCGATTGGTAAAAAAAGATATGTATTCAACTGGAACAGAGATAAGTTTCCTTCTCCTGAAGATATTGTAAATTACTACCATGAAAATGGAGTAAAGCTCTGTGCAAACATAAAACCTGTATTATTAATTGATCATCCAATGTATAAAGAGCTTGAAGAGAATAAAATGTTTGTTCGTGATAAAACTGGAGAGAAAACAGAGATAGTTCAATTTTGGGATGATTTAGGAGCATATGTGGATTTTACAAATCCTAAGGCCTATGATTGGTGGAAAAAACAGGTTACTGAAAAATTGTTAAAATATGGAATAGACTCAACATGGAACGACAACAATGAATATGAAATCTGGGATAATGATGCAAAAGCTTATGGATTTGGCAAAGAAATAAGCATAGGGCAGATAAGACCATTGATGTCACTGCTCATGATGAAGGCCTCTTATGAAGCTCAAAAAGAATATAACCCTCATATAAGGCCTTACCTTATTTCAAGATCTGGATGCCCTGGAATGCAAAGATATGTTCAGACATGGTCAGGGGATAATAGGACATGCTATAAAACCATAAAGTTTAATATAAAAATGGGTATTGGGCTTAGCCTTAGCGGTATTTATAATTTTGGCCATGATGTTGGAGGCTTCGCAGGTCCTGCACCTGAGCCTGAAATGTTTGTAAGATGGGTTCAAAATGGTATATTTTACCCAAGATTTACAATACATTCCTGGAATGACGATGGCACTGCAACTGAGCCGTGGATGTATCCTGAGGTTCTTCCTTATATAAGACAAGCTATTAAATTCAGGGTTAAAATAACTCCATATATATATAATCTACTTTACAGGGCCCATGAATATTATGAACCTATAATAAGACCAACCTTTTATAATTTTGAAAATGATCCTAAAACCTTTGAAGACTGTGATGATTTTATGCTGGGAGATGATATGCTAATTGCATCTGTAGTTGAAAAAGGACAGTATGAAAGAGAAGTATATCTTCCAAAGCATAATGACGGTTGGTATGATTATCACACTGGCTTGTGGTATGAGGGAGGTCAAAAGGTAAAAGTTCCTGCCCCATTGGATTATTCGCCTTTATTAATAAGAGGAGGAGCAATAATACCAATTAATGATGCAGATATTACTTTTGAAACTAAGTCAAGGGATGAGAGGGGCTTTATGATATTCCCTCATAAACATAATGGAAGAACTGAATTTAAACTTTATGAAGATGATGGATATACAAATGACTATAAAAAGGGTATATTTACATTTGTAAATGTTAATATGGATTGCGATGATGAAAAAATAAATATAAAAATTTTTGCTGAAGGAAAGTATAAACTACCCTATGACGTAGTAAGAATATATCTCCCAAAATCCGAGGCAAGACAAATTATAATTAACGGAAAAACATTTGATAAAAACAATGAAAATATTTATGAAACTTATATAGGTTGAAACAATTAAAAAATGATTTAAAAGTGCAGAGAAGTTATTCTCTGCACTTTTAAAATATGTTTTTCAAATCAATTTTTAAGTCATTGAATATCACCGATTTTAATACCTCATCTTTTGAAAAATTAATTGGTTCGCCGTATACGCCATCTTGTAGAGTGAATATTTGGATTTCTTGGTTTTTTGGTGATACTATCCAATATTCTTTTATTCCAAACCTCATGTATAAATCCATTTTTATTATGTAATCTTTTGATGCTGTGGAAGGAGATAGTATCTCCACTACAAGTTCAGGTATTCCAATATAGTTATTTTCAGTGAGTCCTCTTTCATCACAAATAACAGTTATATCTGGCTGTACTTTGTGCTTTTCTTGGTCATTTTGTAGTATAACATCTAAAGGGGCAACAAAATGTTTGCACTTTTTATCTCTAAAATATATTCCAAATTCTGTCGATAAGTTCGTTAAAATTCTTTGGTGTGCCACTGAAGGTGCGGATAACAAATATATTTCGCCGTTTATGAATTCGAGCATTTCATCAGTTTTAGAGTCTATTTCTTCGAATTCTTCATAAGTAATTTTTTTGTTTTTAGGTATTATATTTTCCATTATATCATCCCCATTTACTTGTTCTAAATATATTTTAGCACATTTTTCAATATTAACAATTATTCATTACCTTTATAAAAATATCTAAAAAACTTTTTGTAAACTAGAAGGAATTTTTAAATATGTGTCGAATATAAAATAGAAAGAGGTTAATTAAAATAATAAACAAACTCTATTAATTGATTTTTATTGCACATAAAGGTTATGTTTTAATAAATCTGTTATTTTAGCAAAGCGATTGTATTCTCTGAATTTCTTTTTTATTGAAGACTTAATTAAAAAATATAACAAAGTCAGTGGAGGATATATTATGGATTCCAGGGAGGTAGCATTACACATTGAGCGGCTTATAAAGTTTGCACTTAAAAAAGGCTTGATAGAGGAATTAGATGTTATTCCAAGCCGCAATGCACTTATGGATTTATTTAAAATAGAAAAACCTTATGAAGGTGAGGTTCCGGAAGAAGAGCTTAATAGTCCTTCTGATATTTTGAACAAATTATTGGACTATGCAGCACAGATAGGAATTATTTGTGATAATACTATTACTTACAGAGATTTAATGGATGCTAGAATCATGGGGCTTTTGATGCCACGGCAATCGGAAGTTGTAAAAAAGTTTAATACTATTGCCTCGGAAGAGGGAATTGAAAAGGCCACAGAGTATTTTTACAAATTATCTCAAGCCTCTAATTACATTAGGATGAATAGAATTGCTAAAAATTTGTATTGGAGAGTTCAAACGCAATACGGTTCTCTTGAAATTACTATAAATCTTTCAAAGCCAGAAAAAGACCCAAAAGAGATTGAGGCAGCAAAAAAAGTTCAGCAATCTGGTTATCCAAAATGTCTTTTATGCCTTGAAAATGTGGGATTTGCAGGAAACTTAAATCACCCGGCAAGGCAAAACCACAGAGTAATTCCGGTAAAAGTGGCAGGAGAGCAGTGGTACTTTCAGTATTCACCGTATGTATATTACAATGAACACAGCATTTTATTTTACGAAAAACATGTGCCTATGAAAATATCAGAAAAAACTTTTGTGAGGCTTTTGGACTTTGTTGAGCAATTTCCTCATTATTTTATGGGGTCGAATGCGGATTTGCCAATTGTGGGAGGTTCCATTCTATCCCATGAGCATTTTCAAGGTGGAAGGCATGTTTTTCCGATGGAAGAGGCTCCAATAGAGAGTTTTTTTGTGCATAATGAGTATAATAATGTCAAGGTTGGCGTATTAAAATGGCCTATGTCTGTTATACGCATTGCAGGAAAGCAAAAAAGTAGGCTTATAGATATTTCTTCACATATATTAAATAAATGGAAAAATTACAATGATTTAGAGGTTGAGATTGTATCTCACAGCGAAAAGAATGGAGAACTTATCCCTCACAACACGATTACACCTATTGCGAGGATTAATAAAAATGGTGAATTTGAAATAGACCTAGTCTTGCGAAATAACAGGACGACAGACAAATATCCCTATGGAATTTTTCACCCCCATGAAGAGCTTCATCACATAAAAAAGGAAAATATTGGACTTATAGAAGTCATGGGGTTAGCAGTTTTGCCAGGCAGGTTAAAATTTGAGCTGGATGAGATAATGAAATTTTTAACAGGCGAACAAAAATTTGATCCAACTTTGTATGACAAAAACCATCCTTTATATAAGCACATTCCATGGGTGGAAGAATTGCTTTTAAAATATGGGAATAAATGCAACAAAGAGGAGGCAGAAAGCTATATACAGCAAGAAGTTGGAAACAAATTTTTGCAAGTTCTTTTTGATGCAGGAGTGTTTAAAAGAGATGAAAAAGGGAAAGAAGCATTTGAAAGATTTATGAAAGAAGCAGGCTTTGAAAAAATAGATAAGAAAGGAGATTTAAAATGAAAACTGCTGTAATTGAAGCACTTGAAAAATTCTATGGTAGAAATGAAGTTGAAATAAGGGTTTTCTACGCTCCAGGGCGAGTGAATCTTATTGGAGAGCATACAGATTACAATGGAGGCTATGTATTTCCTTGTGCACTTGACTTTGGAACATATGCTGCGATTAGAAAAAGAAATGACAAAAAAGTCTTCATGGCTTCTTTAAATTTCGATTTAAAGGTGGAAGTAGACCTTGATGCACTCAATTTTGATAAAAGCCATGATTGGGCAAATTACCCTGAGGGAGTTTTAAAAGTATTACAGGATGAGGGATATACTTTTTCTGGATTTGAAATTGTGTTTGAAGGCAATATCCCAAATGGCGCTGGACTTTCTTCATCTGCTTCAATAGAGCTGGTTACTGCTGTTGCAGTGAATGAAGTTTTCAACTTAAATATTGACCGGATAGAATTAGTTAAAATGTGTCAAAAAGCAGAAAATACTTTTGTTGGGGTAAATTGTGGCATAATGGACCAGTTTGCTGTTGGAATGGGTAAAAAAGACCATGCAATTTTATTAAAAAGCGATACATTAGAGTATTCATACGTGCCTTTGAAATTAGAAGGTTATAAAATTTTGATAACAAATACAAATAAAAGAAGAGGGCTCTTGGATTCAAAATACAATGAAAGAAGAAGTGAATGTGAAAAAGCCCTTTCATACCTTCAGAGGGCTTTACCAATACACAATCTTTCGGAGGTTTCAATTGAACAGTTTGAAGAATATAAACATTTAATACCGGAGGAAGTGCTTGTAAAAAGGGCAAGACATGTTATAACAGAAAATCAAAGAGTATTGGAGGCTGTAAAAGCACTTAATGATAAAGACTTAATCAAATTTGGGAAATTAATGGTTGAGTCTCATAATTCTTTAAAAAATGATTACGAAGTTACAGGGAAAGAACTGGACACATTGGTAGAAGAAGCGTTAAAATTAAAAGGGGTAATAGGTTCTCGTATGACTGGAGCAGGCTTTGGAGGATGCACTGTAAGCATTGTGAAAGAAGAAGAAGTGCCAGATTTTATAGAAGTGGTTTCTAAAAATTACAAACAAAAAATTGGATATGAGCCTACAACCTACATAACCGGAGTAGGTGAAGGAGCAAGAGAAATTGATATATCAAAGGAGTGAGAAAAATGGCAATTCTTGTATGTGGTGGAGCAGGATACATTGGAAGTCATACGGTAGCTGCACTTCTTAATAGAAAGGAAGAAGTTGTAGTAGTTGATAATCTTGTAAAGGGCCACAAGAAGTCTGTTTTAGGCGGGAAGTTGTATATAGGGGATTTAAGAGATGAAGCTTTTTTAGACAAAGTGTTTAAAGAAAATGAAATTGAAGCAGTGATTGACTTTGCGGCATTTTCTCTTGTTGGGGAAAGTGTTGAGGAGCCTTTTAAGTATTATGAAAATAATGTATGCGGTACTCTTTCTCTTTTAAAAGCAATGAAAAAACACAATGTTAAAAAAATTGTATTTTCCTCTACTGCTGCGGTATACGGAGAACCAGAAAGGATTCCTATAAAAGAAGAAGATAAAACTAATCCTACCAGCCCTTATGGTGAAACTAAACTGGCGGTTGAAAAAATGTTGAAATGGGCAGATGTAGCTTATGGAATTAAATATGTTGCACTAAGGTACTTCAATGTTGCAGGGGCTATTGAAACGGGTGAAATTGGGGAGGACCATTCTCCTGAGACCCATCTCATCCCAATTATACTTCAAGTTGCATTAGGGAAGAGAGACAAAATTAGGATTTACGGAGATGATTATCCTACAAAGGACGGAACATGTATAAGAGATTATATTCATGTGATGGATTTGGCAGATGCCCACATACTTGCACTGGATAAATTGAGAAAAGACAATGAAAGTGCGATTTATAACCTGGGAAATGGAGAAGGATTTAGTGTAAAAGAAGTTATTGAAGTTGCAAGAAAAGTGACAGGACATCCTATTCCTGCAGAAGTAACTCACCGCCGCCCGGGAGACCCAGCAGTGCTGGTGGCTTCATCAGAAAAAATCACAAAGGAATTGGGATGGACTCCTAAATATACTTCTTTAGAAGAAATAATTGAAAGTGCGTGGATGTGGCATAAAAATCATCCAAAAGGATTTGAAGAGCGATAAAGGATGGGATATTAATGGCAAACTTGATACCTGTAAGCTACAAATTATTAAAAGGCATGAATGAATCGCTTATTTTAGATATTATAAGAAAAATGGGGCCAATATCTAGAGCAGATATTGCAAAAGAGACAAATTTAACACCTCCAACTGTAACTAACATTGTAAACAAACTTATTGAAGAAGGAGTAGTTGTTGAATATAAGGTTGGAGAGTCAAATGGCGGCAGGCCTCCTGTGCTTATCAAAATAAATCCAGAATTTATGACAATTATTATTGTTCACATAAGCACCAATAATTTACATGAATACACTCTTGATGCCGAGCTCAATAGAAAAAGCGAGCAAACACATTCTATAAAAGGTTTAAAAGAACAAGAAGTACTGGAGCTATTGATGTCTACTCTTGATAAAGCGATAAAAGAATCTCCAAACAATATATCAGGAATAGGAATTGTGGTAAGGGGTCCTGTTAAGACAAAAGAGGGTATTTCAGTATTTGCGCCTAACATAGGATGGAGAAACGTGCCTTTAAAGGCGATGATAGAAGAAAAGTTTGAGATCCCTACCTATATCATGAATGACGTTAGAGCAATGGCATGGGGCGAGTTTCAAATGGGAAAAGCTAAAGAAGTTGAAAACATGATTTTTTTAAAAGTAGGCTATGGAATAGGTTCCGCGATATTGATAAATGGAAGATTATATATAGGTAATAATGATAGTGCAGGGGAAATAGGTCATACTACTATTGATGTAGCAGGTCCTAAGTGTAGCTGTGGCAATTACGGTTGTTTTGAAGCATTAGCGTCGGAAAAGGCTCTTGTTAATTTAGTCGTTAAGTCTATCAAAGAAGGAAATGATTCTATTGTATACCAGATGGCAAAAGGAATACTCGACAGTGTCACACCAGAAATGATTTATGAGGCTGCAAAATTGAATGACAAATTAGCGATTAATTCATTAGAAACTATCGGGAGATACTTAGGGATAGGGATTGCAAACATAATAAACACTTTTAATCCTGAACTTATTTTAATAGGAGGAGGGATTGTTCAAGGACGGAGTTTTTTTGAAGATATAATGAGAGAAACGACTAAGAAGAGGGCTTTTGAAAATTCATATTCCTCATGCAGCATAGCTTTTGCTGAGTTGGGGGATAATGCTACTTTAATTGGCGCTGCTAATATGGTTATGGATGAAGTTTTGTGAGAAAGGATGGAGGATGACTATGGCAATAAAAATTGAAAAAGTAAACTTTTTGGGATGGGAAAATAGCGTTAAATTGTCAAATGGAATCATTGACGTTGTTGCTACTACTGATATAGGACCCAGAATTGTCAGATTTGGTTTTGAAAATGATGTAAACGAATTTAACTTAGACCCTAAAACTATTGGTTTAAAAGGAGGTAACGAATTTAGGTTTTACGGTGGTCACAGACTGTGGCATAGTCCTGAAGACAGAAAGAGGACGTATGTGCCAGACAATGAACCAGTTGATTGGCACGAAATAGAAAACGGTGTGAGACTTATTCAAAAGCCAGAAAAATGGGTTAACACACAAAAGCAAATCGATATAATCTTAAGTCCTGATGAGAGTAGAGTAAGGCTTGTACACAGGATAACTAATCTTGGAGCATGGCCTATTGAGCTTTCAGCATGGACAATAACAGTATTAAATACAGGAGGAATAGAAATAATACCTCAGCCAAACAAAGATACAGATTTACTTCCAAATAGGCAAATTGTACTCTGGCCTTATTCTAAAATGAATGACGAAAGAGTATACTGGGGAGAAAAATACATTGCATTAAGGCAAAATCCTAGCAATAAAAGTCCTTTCAAATTAGGAATTAATAATGAAGCTGGTTGGGCTGCTTATGCGAGAGAAGGGCATTTATTTGTAAAAAGATATTACCCACAACAAAATGCGATATATCCTGATTTTGGTGTATCTTTTGAAACATACACAAACGATTGGATGCTTGAAATAGAAACATTAAGTCCATTTACAAGATTACAACCAGGTGAAGCTGTTGAGCATATTGAAGAATGGGAGCTTTACAATAATGTAAATGTAAAAGATATAGATGAAGGTGCATTTGATAAGGTTGTAGAAAAATATTGCAGGAAGTAAATTTTTGGTTACAAAAAGTTTATAAAAATTTTTAATAAATTACGCTTTCGAAGAAGGAATTTTCGAATTCATGTCGAATATATAATATAGGAGTTAGTTAAAATAAAAAAATAAGTATAAAAATAGATGTTTTCAATTTGCAATTAAAATGTTTACTTAGCTGAATTTATGATAACAAAATTATATGAATGACATCAAAAAAGAAAATATTTTAATAAACTATTATATAAAAGTGATAAATTTAAAAATTGCATAAATCAGATTAATTAGAATATTAAATAAAGTATGTACTAACTGATAACGTTCACTGAAATCTTCTGATTCTTGTATATAAGAACTTTATTGTGAAAGAAGGTGGTAGAGAAAGATAAATTTAAAATATTAAATTTAATTTTTAAATTTTTGATCATCAAAAAGGAGGAGAAGTAATTTATGAGGAAACTGGTGACTTATCTTATCTTGATTGTGTTTGTGATTTCAGTAGCACTTGCTGGATGTGGCAGTTCTAGTAATACTACATCAACCAGCAGTTCTCAACAAAATACAGCTAATACAAGCGAAAAAAAATTACCTGTCATTGGTGTAGCGATTTACAAATTTGATGATACTTTTATGACAAGTGTGCGTGATAATATTGCTAAAGCGGCAGAAGGCAAAGCTAAAGTTGATATGGTAGATAGCCAAAATTCACAGCCAGTACAAAATGATAAAGTTGATCTTTTTATAACAAAGAAGGTAAACGCCCTTATAATTAATCCAGTGGATCGCACTGCTGCAGGTACAATTATTGATAAAGCAAAACAAGCAAATATTCCTGTTGTATTTATTAATAGAGAACCGCTACCAGATGATCTGAAAAAATGGGACAAAGTTTATTATGTAGGAGCAAAAGCAGAACAATCTGGCACATTGCAAGGTGAAATAATGGCAGATTATTGGAAATCACATCCTGAAGCTGATAAAAATCATGATGGTGTTATGCAATATGTTATGTTAATGGGGGAACCAGGCCACCAAGATGCTGAACTTCGTACCAAATATTCTATTGAAGCTGTTAAAGAAGCTGGAATTAAAGTGCAAGAACTTGCTAAAGATACTGCAATGTGGGACCGTGTAAAAGCTCAAGATAAAATGGCAGCTTTTTTAGCAGCTTATGGTGATAAAATTGAAGCAGTATTTGCTAATAACGACGATATGGCTTTGGGCGCAATTGAAGCATTAAAGGCAGCAGGTTATTTCAAAAATGGCAAATATATTCCTGTTGTTGGAGTTGATGCAACGGTACCTGGAATTCAAGCTCTTAAAGAGGGAACTTTACTTGGTACTGTTTTAAATGACGCTAAGAATCAAGCTAAAGCAGCTTTTATGTTGGCTTATGTTCTTGCGCAAGGTCAGACACCAACTAAAGAAAATATTGGGTATGATATAACAGATGGTAAATATGTGTGGATTCCATATGTAAAAATTACGTTGGATAATATTAACGATGCTACTCAATAGAAATGTATTGTAAAATATTATAAAGCAAGGATTTTTCCTTGCTTTATAATAAATTTTTTAAAGGCAGAATCAGGAGGCATTAAGATGACGAATAATGAATTTATACTGGAAATGAATAACATTTCAAAAGAGTTCCCAGGAGTAAAAGCGCTTGATAATGTAACTTTAAAAGTGCGGGCGGGTACTGTGCACGCGATTATGGGTGAAAATGGAGCAGGAAAGTCAACTTTAATGAAGTGCCTGTTTGGAATTTATGAACCTGATTCGGGTGAAATTATACTAAATGGCAAAAAATTTAGTATAAAAAATTCAAAAGAGGCGTTAGATCACGGAATTTCTATGATACATCAGGAATTACACCCTGTAAGGTATCGCAATGTGATGGAAAACATATGGCTTGGACGTTTTCCTATGAAAAATTATGGTTTATTTAAATTAGTTGATGAAAAGAAAATGTATCAAGATACAGAAGAACTTTTAGCAGGGTTGGAAATAGATATTAAACCAACTGAATTGGTAAAAAATTTATCAGCATCAAAAATTCAATATATAGAAATAGCTAAAGCAATTTCATATAATGCAAAAATTATAATTATGGATGAACCAACATCTTCTCTGACAGAGAATGAAGTTACTCATTTGTTTGATCTTATCCGCACTTTAAAAAAAGAAGGTGTGTCAATAATTTATATATCTCATAAGATAGATGAAATTTTTGAAATTGCGGATGAAGTAACTATTATGCGTGATGGAAAAGTAGTTGGAACATGGGATACTAAAGAATTAACTGAAGATAAGATAATATCAAAAATGGTTGGACGTGAAATGACTAACAGATTTCCAATAAGGAATAGTAAGCCAGGTGAAGTTATTCTCAAAGTTGAAAATTTAACATCACCCTTGCCAAAATCGTTTAAAAATGTTTCTTTTGAACTTAGGAAAGGCGAAATATTAGGCATAGGTGGGTTAGTAGGTTCTCAACGTACTGAACTTGTGGAAGCTTTGTTTGGCTTAAGATCGATAGCATCAGGGAGAATTTTTATAAAAGGAAAAGAGGTTATCATTAGATCCCCTATTGATGCTAAAAAACAGGGGATGGCTTTACTTACTGAAGAAAGACGTTCGACAGGAATTTTTCCAGAACTAAATATACTAGAAAATACTACAATTGCCAATATAAAAAAATATGTAAACCGCTTTTTATTGCTTAATGACAGGGCACGAAAAGATGATACTAAACAGATGGTAAACGCGTTAAGAGTCAAAACTCCATCATTAAAAACTTTAATTAAAGATTTGTCTGGTGGAAATCAACAAAAGGTGCTTTTGGCTAGATGGCTTCTTACTTCTCCTGAAATATTAATACTTGATGAGCCAACACGAGGTATTGATGTTGGTGCAAAATATGAGATATATACAATTATGAATGAACTTACAATGCAAGGCAAAAGTATTATAATGATTTCATCTGAAATGCCCGAACTTTTAGGGATGGCAGATAGAATTATGGTGATGTGTGAAGGTTATTTATCTGGAATCCTTGATAAGGAAGAAGCAACTGAAGAAAAAATAATGCGCCTTGCTAGTAAATATACAAATTAATACGGAGGAGATAATGATGAACAACAAAATTAAAAATTATTTGACACAATATGCCATATATGTTGTATTAATATTACTAATTATAGGAATTGCCATAAAAGATCCTACTTTTATATCACTAAGAGTTTTTAGAGATATCCTAGTTCAAAGTTCTACAAGAATTATTATTGCTTTAGGGGCTGCACTTGTTATTTTAATAGGAGGTGCAGACCTTTCAGCAGGGCGATTAGTAGGGTTGGCTGCTGTGGTGTCTGCTTCGCTACTTCAAATGCCCGATTATCCAAGGAGATTTTTCCCTGATTTACCACAACTTCCTTTATGGATCCCCATTTTAATAACCATTCTTATAGGATTTGGTTTTGGACTTTTAAATGGATTTGTAGTTTCTAGATTTAGTGTACCTCCATTTATTGCTACTTTGGGTACAATGGTCATTGTTTATGGGGCAAATTCTATTTATTTTAATTTACCTCCTAACAATTCTCAACCTATTGCAGGACTAAGGAAAGATTTTTCTGAACTTGGTACAGGGGGGATTTTTGGGATTCCTTATGTTATAATTATTGCAGTTATTATTACTATAATCATGTGGATAGTTTTAAACAAAACAAGTTTTGGCAAAAATTTGTATGCAATTGGTGGAAATAGGGAAGCGGCAGTTGTATCAGGTGTTGATGTAAAACGTCATATTTTATGGTTATTTGCTCTAGCTGGAACTTTATATACCATTGCTGGTATCTTGGAAGCAGCAAGGACAGGAGGTGCTACAAATAACTATGGTAATATGTATGAACTTGACGCGATAGCTGCGTGTGTAGTTGGTGGATGGTCTGTTTCTGGTGGTGTAGGTACTGTACCTGGGGTTGTAGTAGGTGTGCTGATATTTAGTGTAATTAACTATGGATTAACATTTATTGGTATTGATCCATATTGGCAATTGATAATTAAAGGTATAATTATTGTATCTGCAGTTGCTGTAGATATTAGGAAATATTTAGCTAAAAAATAAGGTTTTGGTATACTATAATAAGTTCTTTAATTTAATCAGGATAGTTTAGAGGGGGATTGTATGTGCATTATATGACACAATTAATATCAACTTTTTTAGAGTTAATTTAACAAAATGTAGTATAAGACAGAAAATGAATGCGGAGAAATTAATAGAGACATTTTAATCCCACCCTGCGGTGGGGTTTTTAATTCTATTGAGTAAATATCAAATCTTTTAACCTTTTCATTATTACCAGTTTTTCTAAATAATCCATAATAAGAATAAAATAATTGAATGAGTTGTTTAATATGTAAAAATAAAAATAGAAATCATAAAATAATTATAAAAATTTATCTTCCTTGAACTCATTGCCCAATTATAAAATGAAGTAATATCCAAGTAAAAAGTACCATAATTTATGAAAAAATTTGAGTTGTAAAAAAATTTAGTAACTAATTCGATAGGAGGACTTACTATGCCTATTCATTTTAATGATAAAACAAGAACCTTTCATTTAACAGCAAAAGATACAAGTTATATAATTCATGTTTTAAAAAACGACGCTGTTTTGCATGCATATTTTGGTAAAAAGATAAAGAACGCAAATATATATCACTTGTTAAAATTGCCTCATGTAAGTATAGATACTGATAATATTAACTTTGGAAATTATCTAATGTTAGATTTTTTGCCACAAGAGTATCCTGCGTATGGCAATACTGATTTTAGAAGTCCTGCGTATCAAATTCAGCTTGAAAATGGTTCTACTATTTCTGATTTAAGATACCTCTCTCACAAAATCTATAAAGGTAAACCTAAATTAGAAGGGCTTCCAGCTACTTTTGTTGAAAGTAAAGATGAAGCTGATACTCTTGAAATAGAGTTATATGATAAAGTAGCGAATTTAAAAGTAACTTTAATTTACACGGCATTTAGAGATTATGATGTTATCACAAGGTCAGTGAGATTTGAAAACATGGGAAAAGAAGACATAAAATTGTTAAGAGCTTTGTCTATGAATGTTGATTTTAGTGATGATAAGTTTGACATGCTTCAATTGTCAGGGGCTTGGGCGAGAGAAAGACATGTCATAAGAAAACCACTTACTCTTGGAGTTCAGTCTATTGAAAGCAGAAGAGGTGCAAGCAGCCATCAGCAAAATCCTTTTATAGCACTTTTAAGGAAAGACGCTGACGAATGGCATGGAGATGTTTATGGATTTAGCCTTGTTTACAGTGGCAATTTCTTGGCACAAGTAGAAGTGGATCAATATAATATGGCAAGAGTTTCTATGGGAATCAATCCATTTGATTATTCATGGCTTTTAAAGCCAGGTGAAACATTTCAAACACCAGAAGTCGTTATGGTTTATTCGGATGGTGGCTTAAATAAAATGTCAAATACCTATCACAAACTGTACAGAAATAGACTTATGAGAAGTAAATTTAAGGACAAAGAAAGACCAATTCTTATAAACAATTGGGAAGCTACTTATTTTGATTTTACCGAAGAAAAACTTAAAGAACTTGCTAAAGAAGCTAAAGATTTGGGCATTGAATTGTTTGTTCTTGACGATGGATGGTTTGGAAAGAGAAATTCTGACAATTCTTCACTGGGAGATTGGTTTGTAAATAAAGAAAAGATTCCAAGTGGTTTGGATGGTCTTGCAAAAGGGATAAATTCTTTAGGTTTAAAATTTGGATTATGGATGGAACCAGAAATGGTGTCTCCTGATAGTGACCTCTATAGAGAGCATCCCAATTGGTGTATACATGTACCTAATAGGCCGAGAAGTGAAAGCAGAAATCAACTTGTGTTAGACTTGTCGCGCAAAGATGTACAAGATTATATTATAAAAGTAGTGTCAGATATTTTGGAAAGCGCCAACATAAGTTATGTAAAATGGGATATGAATAGAAATATGACAGAGATAGGCTCTGCACTTTTGCCTCCTGAAAGACAAAGAGAAACTGCTCACAGATATATTCTTGGACTTTACAGAATATTAGAAGAAATAACGACAAGGTTTCCTGATGTTTTGTTTGAAAGTTGTGCTGGTGGTGGCGGTCGTTTTGACCCTGGAATGCTTTATTATATGCCCCAGACTTGGACTAGTGATAATACAGATGCAGTTGAAAGACTTAAAATACAGTATGGTACAAGTATAGTTTATCCTCTTATTTCAATGGGAAGCCATGTGTCTGCTGTGCCCAATCACCAAGTTCATAGAATAACTCCTTTAAAGACTCGCCTTGATGTGGCGATATCAGGTAATTTTGGATTTGAGCTTGATTTAACAAAGCTTAGTGAAGAGGAAAAAGACCTTGCTAAAAAATATGTTAAAAAGTACAAAGAGATAAGAAAATTGATTCAATTTGGAGATTTTTACAGATTATTAAGTCCTTTTGAAGGAAATGAAACAGCATGGATGTTTATTAATGAAGAAAAAACTGAATTTGTGGCTTTTTACTTTAAAGTCTTGGCAACTCCTAATGACACGATAAAAAGGATTTATTTAAAGGCTTTAAACCCCGATTACAAATATGCATTGCAAGATACGGGTGAAGTGTATGGTGGTGATGAGCTTATGTATGCAGGCATTGCAATACCACAATTGGAAGGAGATTTTCAAAGTGTTATGATGCATTTTAAAAAGGAGGCGTAAAAGATGGGTAGAGATGTATTGAATTTTAATGTAGATTGGCTATATATTCCTGAAGACTTAAATGATGCATATAAATTTGATTTTGATGAGAGCAATTTTGAAGTTGTTAGTCTTCCTCATGCAAACAAAACATTTCCTCACCACTATTTTAAAGAAGAAGACTACAGGTTTGTTTCATGGTACAGAAAACATTTTAAAGTAGATGAGAGATACAAAGGGAAAAAGGTTTATATTCATTTTGAAGGTGTTATAACTGTTGCGAAGGTTTATGTAAATGGCGAATTTGTAGGAGAACATAAAGGAGGATATACTCCTTTTGAATTTGATATTACAGAGTATATTAAATACGGTAATTTTGAAAATTTAATTGCTGTACAAGTGGATTCAAGAGAGCATAAAGATATTCCTCCAGAAGGTCATCTTGTAGATTACATGTTGTTTGGTGGAATATACAGAAATGTATGGCTGAAAATTTTAAATGATACCCATATAAAAGATGTTTATTTTGTTGTTGATAAATTGCAAGATTCTGTTGCTGAAATTTCAATTACTACAACTATTGCAGGAAAAGAAATAAGCAATGGAAAGATATTGACAGAGGTTATAAATAAAGAAGGCGTTGTGTGTTCATCAGTGGTTACTGACATAAAAGAGATGCAAAAAGAGATTGTACAGCAAATAAAGATGGACAATCCATTAACTTGGCATCCAGATCATCCGTATTTATATAATGTGTCTGTAAAACTTATTGCAGAGAATGAAATTTTAGATAATTATACTTTTAAGACAGGAATAAGGACAGTTGAATTTAGAGATGACGGCAAATTTTATATTAATGGTGAACCTTTAAAATTGAGAGGATTAAACAGACATCAGACTTTTCCTTATGTTGGCGGTGCTATGCCGGATAGGGTTCAAAGAAAAGATGCAGATATACTAAAGTATGAATTGGGATTAAATTATGTTAGGACGTCACATTATCCGCAGGCTGTTTCATTTTTGGATAGATGTGATGAGATAGGTTTGTTAGTTTTTGAAGAGATACCTGGATGGCAGCATATAGGCGATGAAAATTGGAAGAACATTGCAAAAGAGAATTTAAAAGAAATGATTTTAAGAGATAGAAATCATCCTTGTATATTTATGTGGGGTGTGCGAATAAATGAGTCTTTAGATGACCACGATTTTTATAAAGAAATGAATGAAATAGCTCATAAATTAGACAGAAGTAGACCAACAGGTGGTGTTAGATATTTAAGAGATAGTGAAAAGCTAGAGGATGTATTTACATATAACGACTTTATATACAATTTAGAAGGCAAAATACAACTTCCAAATCACAAAAAGTATATGGTAACAGAATATATGGGTCACATGTATCCGACAAAATCTTATGATAACCTTAATCGACTTATTACTCATGCAAGGTTGCATGCTCTTATCCAAGACAAACAATATGGGATACCAAACATGGCTGGTGCATCAGGCTGGTGTGCATTTGATTATAATACCACAAGTGCTTTTGGTTCAGGAGATAATATATGCTATCATGGAGTCTGTGATATATTTAGACTTCCAAAATTTGCAGCTCATTTTTACAGAAGCCAGGCCGATCCTCACTTATATGGGCCCTATGTGTTTATAGCTTCGTACTTAATACCATCATTTGAAGAAGAGAATGGCGATAAATTGCTTGTATTTAGCAATTGCGAAGAAGTAGAACTTTATATAAACGATAAGTTTGTAAAAAGACAAATGCCTAATAGAGTTGATTTTCCTAGTTTACCACATCCGCCTTTTGAATTTTCAATGAAGGAATGCGGAATCAGCTATATGGAGGTAAGAGTTAATAACTCTTCTATTACTGCAGTAGGTTTGATAGACGGTAAGGAAGTGGCAAGACATACATTAAGACCATATGGGAAACCCCATAAGTTGATTCTTACTGCTGATGATGTAGAGATTATGGCAGATGGCTCCGATTGTACAAGGGTTATTATAAGTGTTGTAGATGAAAATGGATCTATTCTTCCTTATGCTAATATACCAGTATCATTTGAAATAGAAGGTGAAGGAAAACTGATTGGAGAAAATCCATTGACATTAGAAGCAGGAAGAGGAGCAGTTTATGTGAAATCCAAAAGAAAAACTGGGAAAATAACTTTAAAAGCAAAATCGCCATACGTTTGCTATGAGTCAAAAATTGAATTGAATTTAAAAGACATAGATTATTTATTTCTATAGGTAATAGAGAAATATAGTTGAAAATAAAAGATAACCTGAATTTGAAGAAGTATTCAAGAATTTGTGGAGAAAAGCAGCCTTATGGGTAATGAGGCACTGTCCATTTCACAGCATAATCTTTCAGGAAAACACAGAGGAAAGACCAAGATTTTCAAAAGATGGCGTCCTGAACTAAGGAGTCTCCTATACAAAGCAAGCCTAACATTAGTAGCCAAAGGCAAAGAATTCAAAGTACTTTACAACTACTTTTTAAAAAGGCGAGAAAATCCTTTAGAGAAGAAACAAGCATTAATTGCGATTTCAGTAAAGTTCATAAGGGCTATGTTTACACTTGCCAAGAAAAAAGAAAAATAACACATAAAGTTCTTTGAGAATATCGCATGAAGCAAATAAAGGAATTAGAAGCCTAAAAGGCAGCAAATCGATTTAAAGCAAATAAGTTGAGGAAGCTGCATTATTCCTCCCTAAGGGCAAGACTCTGAGAGGCACGATAGGGTAGTCGAGGCCAGAGTGTTAAAAAACTTAAAATGCTGGTAGAAAGTAACTTTAAATCAAAAGTTGCTCTAGGGAGGTGTTGTGTTGCTTTAAAAAGCCTTTGTTTAGAACCAACATTAAAACAGTTCAAATTTAGCGAAAAAATAAGATTTTAAAAGCTTAATTGAGTCAATTGCAAAATATTGATATAGGAGGGAATGAATAATGATGGGCAAAAAAAGTATTATTGCATTTGTTACTGTATTTGCAATGATATTTTTGAACTTAACTGTTGCAAATGCAAATATATCAGAAACAGCTTCAAGTTTTTATGTAAATCCAATCAGAGGACTTCACCCTGATTTTATAAAAGGTGCTGATGTATCAATGTTAGCACAGATAGAACAAAGTGGAGGCAAATTTTATGATAATGGAATTGAGAAAGATTGCCTTCAAATTCTGAAAGACCATGGCGTTAACTGGATTCGACTAAGGCTTTGGAACAATCCTAAAGACGCTGATGGAAATCCTTTGGGAGGAGGAAATAACGATCTAGAGACAACAATATACCTAGCAAAAAGAGCAAAAGCTTTAGGATTAAAGTTTCTTCTCGATTTTCATTATAGCGATTTTTGGGCTGATCCAGGAAAACAAAACAAGCCAGCTGCTTGGGCAAATCTAAGTGGAGAAGAACTTCAGCAAGCTGTATATGATTTTACAGCTGCAGTTATAAACGAACTTAAAAATAATGGTGTAATGCCAGATATGGTTCAGATAGGAAATGAAGTTGATAATGGTATATTATGGCCTGATGGTAAGATTTCAGGTGGTGATTACTCTGGATTTGCTGCTTTATTAAAGCAAGGAATTAAAGCTGTTAGGGACAATGACCCTAACAATAATGATCCTGAAAAAAGAGTAAAGATTATGATTCATTTGTCAAATGGTGGGAATAATGCCCTTTATCGCTCATTTTTTGACAATTTGATTTACAAACAGGGAGTTACGGATTTTGATGTAATAGGACTTTCATATTATCCATATTGGCACGGCACACTTGAAGAATTAAAAAATAATATGAATGATATAAGCCAGCGTTATAATAAGTATGTCGTTGTTGCAGAAACTGCGTATGCTTTTACTTTGGATAATGGTGATGGAACTGAAAATATTTTTGGTACAAAAGAAGAGGCTTTAGGTGGTTATAAGGCTTCTGTACAAGGTCAAGCTACTGCAATAAGGAATATAATGGATGCTGTTTTACAGGTTTCCGACAATAAAGGACTTGGTGTTTTTTACTGGGCACCAGAGTGGATTCCGGTTCCTGGCGCAGGATGGAAGACGGGCGAAGGTAATGGCTGGGAAAACCAGGCTATGTTTGATTTTCAGGGCAATGCACTCCCTTCGTTAGATGTTTTTAATCTTGTGTCAGGTACTCAAGACATTGTAATTCCAAAAGTATTATCAATAGAACCTGTAAACGTATTGACAACAGTCGGTCAAGCACCAAAGCTTCCAGCTACAGTGAATCTGGTTTATGATGATGGATCGGTTAGAACAGCTTCTGTAACATGGGAAAATGTTGATTCTAATAAATATGCATATCCTGGGAGTTTTACTATTACAGGTATAGTGCTTGGCGTTACTCTTAAGGCTGTTGCTAATATTACGGTAACGAATATAATAAACTATGTACAAAATCCAGGATTTGAAGATGGTTCAGTAGCACACTGGAATATAGCAGGCGATACATCTGCTGTAAAAATTGCAAAGGATCCCACTAATGCACACTCAGGAGACTATTCATTAAATTACTGGAGTGATAGTGCATTTAGAGTTACAATATCACAGACAATAACTGGATTAGAAAATGGTTATTATCAATTAAGGGCGTATGTTCACGGGGGTGGAGGGGAAAACAGCTTACAGCTGTTTGCAGATGAGTATGGTGGACCTCGATTAACTACCGATATTCAGAATTCTGGGTGGCTTGTTTGGCAACATCCTGTTATTCCATTAATTGAGGTTACAAATGGTCAGATTACGATAGGTTTAACAATTGATGGAAACAGTGATAATTGGGGATTTCTTGATGATGTACAGCTAATTCGGGTTGATGCATCTGGTAATCCGATAGGAGCTTCTATACCACCAACTCCACAACCAGAATCTGCTCCAACTACACAACCACAACCTGTATACAATCATGGCCTTGTAGTTGCATCTGCACTTAATGTAAGAGCAGATGCAACTACAGCAAGCAAAATTATAGGAGTACTTCCTGCTGGAAAAGTTGTGGCATTGCTTGAAAAAGTCAACGGCTGGTACAAGATTGATTGTAATGGCAAGACAGGATATATTTACGGCAAATACGTTGTTACGACTCCCGATCCATCAAATGTAGTTGTTTTGAAAACTGTAAAAGTGACTGCTAGGAGCGGATTAAATGTAAGAGCAGGAAGTTCGGTAACGGCGAGAAAAATAGGTGCAGTACCATACGAAACAGAATTAAAAGTAGTCAAAGAAGAAAATGGGTGGTATATGGTACAATATAGAGGCGGATTTGGATATGTATACGCAAAATATGTGAAATAAAATATAAAAGAGAAAAGCTGTGGGAAACCGCAGCTTTTCTCTTTTATGGGCAGTGTAAAATTTAAGTAGGCGGTCAGAAGGGAAAATGTACTCAAACTGGATTTATATCAATATAGAAGATTATAAAAATTTTTGTGTAAATTGGTTAAAAACCTCTTTCTTGGTAAGAATTAAAAATATAAAACACCCGAGAAGGAAGTTTTTTAATTAAGAAGTACGACAAATATAATTGAAGGATTCCATAGGCAGTTAAGAAAAGTTACAAAATCAAAAACAATATTTCCATCCGATGAATCTTTAGAAAAAATGCTATATTGGTAAGTATGAATGTATTAAATAAATGGACTGTAAGATGTAAAAATTGGGATGAAATGCAATAAGAACCATAAATAAAGTCCATATATTATTAAATCCCAAATTGTCAAAGCTCTTTTTAATTCTTGCTTATATCCAAAACTTTCTAATGAGGTATCGTTTTTGCTTTCATATCTTTTCTTCCTTCAAAATACTATCCCATAACTTTCTAACACCCAATTTGGCAAAGAAAAGCGTACAGTTTTTAGTGGATCTACTACTTGTGAAATCTGCACATTTCCCGCTATGCTAAATAGTGTAGCTATTTCTTCTATTGATAATTTAGTAAAGCTTTGGAATAGCTTTGCCATATCATGAACTGATATCTTTACTGCTTTATCTAAAGACTCATCTGATGCTATTGTTGCTGTTACATCTTTTGTTTTTACCATTGGGTTAGAAAGTTTGAAGTTCTTCAAAACTCTAAATTCCACTGTAACAGAACCTGCCACTTCTACACCTGATACTCCTACTTCTCCATCTCCCATTGCAGCATGTAAGTCTCCCAAAGCGAACAATGCACCTTCTACAAATACTGGCAAGTAGAGTTTTGCACCCTCACCAATAAGTATTGTGTCCATATTTCCACCATGAGAACCTGGTGTTCCACAGTTTATATTACCTTCTTTTGGTGAAACCCCTATTACTCCTATCATAGGTTTAATTGGCAGAGAAACTTTTTCGTCAAAAATAACTTTCCCATCTTTTATATCAACTACTTTGGAATACAGTCCCTCCATTAAATCTCCCAATACCCCTAAATCTTTACCTGTTGCTACTACTCCTTTATTCGCTATTTCAATTTTTTTAATTGTAACTTCTAAGACATCTCCTTCTTTTGCACCCTCAACATAAATAGGACCTGTTGCGGGGTTTACCTTGTTCCAATCCATTGATTCAAGTCTATCGTTGTTCGATTTAATTTGATTGGAAAAGCAGTCTAATGTTTCAACCTCTATCTCATCGCTTTCTTTTACAAATAATACAGGTATATTATCTTTTGTAAAACTAAATATGTGATTTTCACTTGATATTTTGTAATGCATTTGTACAACTCTCCTTTCGTTTGCTCTTATTACTTTTTCAAAAACATTTTATTTTCTAATTAAGAATATTATACATCCTCAGAAACTTATTTTTAAAGTCGAAAGTTTTTAAATAATTTCTGTAAAAGCTAAAAAAATGGGAAATTAAGATTCAAAAAGAGACTAGCCTTTAAAATGAAAAAAACTGTAAGTTGTTATAAGGGTTAATTGGACTTTTAATAAAGCTTAGGAAATAGCGTTTTATATGATATAATTTAATAAAATAAAGATGTAAAGTGACAATTTTTCAAAAACAATAGGGAGATGATGCAGTTGGAAAATAAAGAAAAATTAAGAAACATCTTAAATGGGTTAAATGAAATAGTGGTTTATAGAAATATCATCAATCACAGTTTAATAAAAAGAGGAATTAATATTTTGCAAGAGCTTTTAAAAGAAAAACCCTCTATTAAGTTTATTTATTCTGAATATAGCAGTTTTTACAAAGGCATTACTGAATATGCTTTTAAAAGGAGGATTCATAAAAATATTTGGCCTACTTTTTTGGCAGAAGAAATCGCTTATGATGAAAACCCATTTAGCCGGATTTCAGAAAAATATGGTTTTGACGGTGTGAGCAATTCGATGATTAAAACTCTTGAAAAAGAAATAGGAATTTTAAAGGAACTTTCCACTATAAATATAGCAGAAACTGTAAATAATTTATTAAATACGGAATTACCGAATTTTGAAAACTCTGTTAATGATATTCTTCATGAAAAAATTAATAATACCACTTTCTTATTAGAAAATTTATGGGAACTAAAAGGAGATAAATTTGCTGAATATTTGTCTAATTATTACCGCTTAAATGGCTGTGGTATTTTTGGAAAATATAAAGCTTTTCGATGGGTTAAACAAAATGGGTCAGGACAGTTAAAAGGAATAGAAAGTGTTGACCCTGTGACTTTTGAGGATTTGATAGGGTATGAAGAAGAACGGAAAATAGTTATAGAAAATACAGAAGCTTTTTTAAAGGGTTTTCCTGCAAATAATGTGCTTTTATATGGAGATAAAGGTACTGGAAAGTCATCTACTGTTAAGGCTTTGCTCAATGAGTTTTACAAAGAGGGACTTAGGCTTATAGAAATTAATAAAAATGATATAAAAGATTTATCATACATACTTGATGTAATTAAAGACAGAGGAATGAAATTTATATTGTTTTTTGACGATTTGTCTTTTGATGAAAGTGAGGCGGATTATAAAGAACTTAAGTCAGTATTAGAAGGTGGAGTAGAGGTTTTACCTTCAAATGTAGTAATTTATGCGACGTCAAATAGGAGGCATATTGTCACAGAAAATATAGAGGACAATGAACTTCATAATACAGATGCGAGAGAAGAAAAACTTTCTTTAAGCGATAGATTTGGAATAACTATTACCTTTGTTACTCCAAGTCAAGAAGAGTATTTAAAAATTGTTAAAGGCTTAGCTGAAAAAAATAATATAGATATTAATTGGAATATTTTGAAGGAAAAGGCATTAAGATGGGCGATGTGGCACAATGGAAGGTCTCCAAGAAGTGCAAAACAATTTATAGATCATTTGAGATATGAAATATATAAGAATACTGTTTGAGCTATTTTATGTTAAGTAGATAGTTAAAAATCGATTTATAGTGAATGTTAATCGAAAACTAAAAAATTATAAAAATTTTATTATTACGTAGCAGGAATTTTTGAAGTTATGTCGTATATATTATTATAGATGTACGTACAAAATGATGATTTTAATTGTTAATATGCGTACAATAAAACTTATTAAGTTTGCTTGGGATAATAAGTTTGACTATCTAATAAAAAACAAATTTTGAATCCGCAAGTATAGGAAGAGGAGTTGCGCTTTATGGAAGTTATCCAAAAAGAATGGGGAAAGATAGATGACAAAGCGGTGATATCCTTTACTATGGAGAATGATAAAGGTATTAAAATAACATGTCTCAATTATGGAGGCATAATTACCAAAATCATAACTCCTGATAATAAAGGGAATTATGAAAACATTGTAATAGGATTTGACCATATTGAGCCTTATTTTAATAATACATCTTATTTTGGCGCTATTATTGGGCGAGTAGCTGGTAGAATTAAAGATGCGATGTTTGATTTAAACGGGAAAACGTATATATTGACCAAAAATGAAAACAACAACCACTTGCATGGAGGTTTAAAAGGTTTTAACAGGTTTTTTTGGGAACCAGAAATTGTACAAAAAGAAAAAGAAATTGCAATACAATTTTCGTACCTTAGCGTAAATGGAGAAGAAGGATATCCGGGAAATGTAGAGATAAAAGTAACTTATTCCCTTAACAATGACAATGAATTTTCTATTTCTTATGAAGCTATTTCTGATCAAGATACCTTACTTAACATGACAAATCATACTTATTTTAACTTAAGTGGCAACCTAAAAAGAGACATTTTAAATCATGTTTTGAAAATAAAAAGTGATCAGTTTTTAGAATTAGATGAAGAATTGATTCCAACAGGAGTAATATTAGATGTAACTAATACACCATTTGATTTACGAGAAGGAAAACTTATAAAAGAAGGAATTACATCAAACCATCCACAAACAAAAGTAGCAAAAGGAGGGTATGATCATCCTTTTATATTGAATACTCACCATGATGAAGAGATTATGTTATGGGATCTAGAAAGTGGGCGTACTTTAACTATTGAAACAGATGAACCTGGAGTGGTTGTATATACGGGTAATCAATTAAAAGAAAATGATATGTATGGAATTTCTTTACGAAAATACTTAGGGATTTGTTTAGAGACACAAGGATTTCCGGATGCAATACACCATTCTAATTTTCCTTCTTATGTGTTAAAAAGAGGTAAAAAATATTCATCAGTTACTAAGTATAAGTTCGGGATTATAAATAAGTAGTTACTTAAGATTTCATAAAAAATTTATAAATTTAAGAATGAGTGTTAAAATCGAGAGCGAATATATAATTATATATATTAATGTACGTACATTTGTCCTGCAAATAATTTGCAAATAATTAAAATATATACGTATATTAACTCACAAGTATTTAATTTAATACGAAAATGGATTTATAAAAGTATAATTGTGCGTAAAAATTTTCATCAAAAATGATGCCACAAATTGTATGATGGTTTGAAGCTAATAGGTGTTTAGTCTATTAGGATAAATAAATTTATATAGAAAGAAGGAGGAAAGATTGAAGGTAAAAAAGGATATTTTTAAAGGATTAATTATTTATTGCTTACTACTTATTTTCCTTTTATCAAACTCAAGTATTGCTAATACAAAGATTTTACAAGAAAGTGATTCTCAAAATAGACCTGGTTTAATAGCTTATTATTCATTTGATGGTGATTTAACAGATCAAACAGGCAATTGGGAAGCAGGAAAAGTAACAGGTGACAGGATCGACAATACCGGTGGAACGATGATGTATTCCAAAGGAAAATTTGAACAGGCAGCAGTGTTTGATGGTTCATCTGGAATTCGGTTACCTGATGGTTTAATTAAAAGCAACAAGTACTCAGTTTTATTGTGGTTGAAACCTGAGGAGTTAACGATGTTTACTACAACCTTTTTTGGTGCCAAAGATATGGATAATTGGGTCAGTTTAGTTCCTGGTGGAAACGCTGCAGGACAGACAGTTGTATGGTCACATAGTACAACAGGACCAGTGGAATGGTATGACGCATCCATAGGCTATAAAATAAATACAAATGAATGGACGCATTTGGCTTTTACAATAGATGAAGGAAGAATTAATGTTTATGTAAATGGGGAAATTAAATTTACAGGTGATGACTTTCCTAATATATTTGATACAGAGAATGCGGTTTTTGGCTTAGGTGTTAACTATTGGGATCCTCCATATAAAGGTTTAATTGATGAATTACTTATTTACGACGGAATGGTTTTAACTGCTAGACAAATTAAAAATTATTATGAAACTGGTGAAATTCCTGTTGCGCCAGACGTAAGTAGATCAAGAGTAGAGGAATTATTAGCACAAGCAAAAGCAATAAAAAATAATGGTATCTATACAGAAGAGTCATATCAAAAGTTACAGTCTGCCATTGCTTCTGTTGAAGAAGCACTTGCAAATGATGGTGAAAGGGAGGATTGGAGTAGTGAAATAGCTGCGTTGGAAGCTGCGATGAAAGCGCTGGAATATGCTTATCCGATTCCGGAATTCGTAAACGTTTCTGTTCATGACCCTTCTATTGTGAAGGATGGAGACACTTACTACGTTTTTGGATCTCATATTGAAGCTGCTAAGTCGACGGATTTAATGAAATGGACTAAATTTACGAATGGTTATACAACTCCAAGGAATGCGCTATTTGGCGATTTATCAGAAAATTTAGCTGGGTCTTTTGCTTGGGCTGGTGAGAATGATTCTGACAGTAAAGGTGGTTTTGCTGTTTGGGCTCCGCAAGTTTTTTGGAATGAAGATTATGTGAATGAGGATGGAACAAAAGGCGCTTATATGCTTTACTATAGTGTATCCTCTACGTATGTGCGTTCAGCTATAGGATTTGCAGTATCTCAAAACATCGAAGGTCCATATAAATATGTAGATACTATTGTTTATTCAGGTTTTACAAGAGATGAAGCATACGATTACGATAGTGATGTCAATAAAAAATGGACTAATACAAATATACCTTCATTGATAAAAGCTGGTATATTAGAAAGTGAAAATCCTAAATGGTTTAAGAGTGACGGTTCATATAATAATTTAATATATCCAAATGCTATTGATCCAAATATATTTTATGACAAGAGCGGTAGATTATGGATGACCTACGGGTCTTGGTCAGGTGGAATTTTTATCCTCGAACTTGATAAAGAAACAGGACGACCTATTTATCCAGGAAAAGATGGAATAACAGATGATGGAAGACTAATTGATAGATATTTTGGCACCAAAATAGCAGGTGGATATCACAAATCAATGGAAGGGCCATATGTTGTTTATCATCCTGATACTGATTATTACTACTTATACGTATCATATGGATGGTTAGGTGCAGATGGAGAATATAATATACGGGTATTTCGTTCAAAAAATCCTGAGGGTCCATATGTAGATAGTCGTGGTCAAAATGCTGTACTGACTGGTAATGTAGACCATTCTCCAATTGGTAATAAACTGATGGGACACTTTTTATTCGAACGCAAATTAGGTGATCCGGGAACTGGAATAGGTTATGGATATGTGTCACCGGGCCACAACTCCGTTTACCTTGATACTCAAACTGGCGAACAGTACTTAGTTTTTCATACGCGTTTCCCACAACGGGGGGAAATTCATGAAGTGAGGGTTCATCAATTGTTTATGAACGAAGATGGCTGGCCTGTCGTTGCTCCATATCGTTATACAGGCGAAACTCTTGAACCGATTGATAAAAAGGATATACCCGGTGAATATCAATTTATTAATCATGAAAAAGACATTTCAAAAATCCTTAAAAAAGCCGTAACCATCTCATTAAATGATGATGGAACGATTTCTGGACCCGTTTCAGGTACATGGGAATTGATTGATGATTATTATGCTAATGTTACTATTGATGGGAAAACCTATAAGGGAGTATTTTTGCGCCAATGGACTGAGCTTACAGAAACAAAAGTCATAACATTTACAGCTTTATCGGACGAAGGAAAATCAATTTGGGGAATTAAAACGATTCAAAGAACTGATGAAGAAATTGGTGAAATTATCAAAAATGAATTAACACTAGGGGATACTAGTGCAGTTATATCTAACCTAACTTTGCCTACAGAAGGTATTGGAGGCGCGACAATCTCTTGGACTTCCTCTAATCCTGATGTAATTACTGAAGATGGAATTGTAAATCGTCCCGAGGTGGGAAGTGATGATGCAATTGTCACATTAACAGCTACTATTACTAAAGGGAATTATACTGCAACGAAAACTTTTACAGTTGTTGTCTTAGCGAAAACCCAACCTAGATTAGTGGCTCATTATTCATTTGATAGTGATTTAAGTGACAAAACTGGGAATAACAAGGAAAGTACAATTACAGGAGATAGAATCAATAATACCGGCGGCTCAATTACATTTAAAGATGGAGTAGTAGGAAAGGCTGCTTATTTTGATGGTAAATCTGGTATTTTATTACCAAACGGGCTTATTTCAAGTTATGTCTATACCGTTTCATTTTGGGTTAAACCAGAACAGCTTACTTACTTTACAACTACTTTCTTCGGCGCAACAAGTGAAAGAAGCTGGGTTAGTTTTGTTCTACAAGGACCTATTGAGGGTCAATCGGCTGTTTGGTCGGGAGAAGACTGGTATGATGGAGTTATAGGAATGACAATGCCTGTTAATGAATGGTCTCACGTTGCTTTTACTGTCGACAATGGTAAATTAGATGTTTACATCAATGGTGAGAAAAAGTTTTCAGGTACAGGATTTCCAAATGTTTTTACAACACGTAATGCTGTATTTGGATTGGGGGTTAACTATTGGGATCCTCCATTTAAAGGGTTAATTGATGAATTATTAATTTACGATGGTATTGCAATTTCAGAGGAGACTATAAAAACATATTATGAAACTGGTAAGATTCCGCAAGTGGTTGAACTTGACGAAGCGGGTAAACCTGAAAAACCAGAACCAATAGAGCCAACAGAGCCAACAGAACCATCACAGGAAGTATCACAAGGCAGAGTAGTTGTAGAAAATAACACAATAATTCTTAAAGTAGACGAAAACAAAGTGGCAAAAGACATAAAAGACACTTCAAA